>NZ_QRVW01000009.1:0-90691 GCF_003458855.1 Mitsuokella sp. AF21-1AC | reverse complement strand
GGGCCAGAGCAAACCACCAGTTTAACTGGTGGTTTTGATTTATGCATTTTTGTTTTCCGGAAACAAGCAGGGAAATGTGCTGTCGAGCTAGAAAGATAATATGTGAACCGTAGAAAAAGGTAACACGTGACAGGATTGATCAGGGGGAGGTCGTGCTATGATCGGGTTAGAGGATAAAAAAGAAATCTGGCTCGGCTTGCCGCAGGATACGCCGGAGCAGCAGGTATGGGCCGATAATTACTACGATGCCGAGCTGGTGCCCATGGCGCAGGAACGCTTCATCGGGCATTATGCGACGGAGAAGAAAACATCGTATTACGGCATGTTCCTGCTGCTGGGGTCTTCGTGGGAGCAGGTAGCCTTCAATGTCAAGCTCTTGGACCCGCAGAATGTCCATGTGCTTTGCGGCCGGGACCACGACATCCAGCTCTCCTTGCTCTGCAACAATCTGGGACTGGACGAAGGGAGCTTCTGTGTGACGACCATCCAGGAGGGTGATGCGACGGCGCTTTATCGCGTGATCCGCAAGCAGCATGATATCTGGGATTCCATGGGCAGGAGTGCCATCGACATCACGGGCGGTTCGCCTCTGATGCGCACGGCAGCCGCGATGGCGGCTGCCTATCTCGATATCGATGTGTACCGCCTCGAAAGCCACTATATGCCGAAGTATCATCATTATGAGCCGGGTACGGAGCGCATGCAGAGACTCCCGTCGGTACAGTCCATCCTGCTTTGAGCCGGGATGGGACGGTAAGACGCCACAGGAAAGGGATGGCAGCATGAAGCAGATGACGGAGCTGCAGCAGAAAATCGTCGATTTTTATCATCAGAATCCATTTGTTGAATACATTCACGCGCAGGTCGTGCCGACGCCGGACGGTCAGATCCGTCTGGAGCTCGATGTCGAGGAGGAGCATACGAATCTTTACGGCATCATCCACGGCGGCGTGCTCATGACGCTGGCCGATACGGCCATGGGCGCTGCGGCGCTCATGCACAACAAGCGCGTGGTCACGATTGAGCTCGGCATGGATTTCATGCATTCGGTGCCGCTGACGACGCATATTTACGCGCAGGGGCAGGTATTGCACGACGGCCAGCACAACATGACGCTCGAATGCACGATCACGGACCGTGACGGCAAGCTCTATGCCAAAGCGCATGGCACATTCTATGTGCTCGGCCGTGTTGACGATTAAAATAAGATTAATTTTATATTGTTAACAAATAATAATTGTAAATTACACTGGATATATCTGCGAAATGCTGATATAATAAAGTCATCAAGAGATGTTACTACGTATTATCTTTTAGGAGGAAATGAAATGGCTGAAGAAAAGAAAACTCAGTATGCAGGAACTCAGACGGAAAAGAATTTGTGGGCTGCTTTTGCCGGTGAAAGTCAGGCAACGAATAAGTATACGTATTTTGCATCACGTGCAAAAAAGGACGGCTATGAGCAGATGGCTGCACTGTTCCTGAAGACGGCAAACAATGAACGTGAGCATGCCAAGATCTGGTTCAAGGAACTTGCTGGTATCAGTGATACGCCGGCTAATCTGGAAGATGCTGCCGCAGGCGAGAACTACGAGTGGACGGACATGTACGAGGGCTTTGCCAAGACGGCAGAGGAAGAGGGCTTCAAGGTCCTGGCACAGAAATTCCGCATGGTTGCTGCCATCGAGAAGCATCATGAGGAGCGTTATCGTGCACTGCTCAAGAACATCGAGACGTCGCAGGTCTTCGAGAAGAGCGAGGTCAAGATCTGGGAGTGCCGCAACTGCGGTCATATCGTCATTGGCACGAAGGCCCCGGGTGTATGCCCGGTCTGCGCACATCCGCAGAGCTTCTTCGAGGTCAACGCCGAGAACTACTGATTTGCCTGCATAATCATACACCACAGCAAACAAAAGGGAGGACGTTCGTCCCCCTTTTTTCTTTCGCCTCCTGGTCAAGCTAGCGGGGCTTTTTTATTTTGCCTGATATGCTGCAACAGTGCTCGGCATCCCTTGAGCACATCATCATATGTTGCGGAAAAATTATCGGTATACCAGGGATCGGCGACTTCGCGATGCTCGCCGGCACAGTCGAGCAGCAGACAGGTCTTGCGGTCGGGGTCACCCTTTGTCAGGCGTCTGAGATCACACATGTTCTCGTTGTCCATGCCGATGATGAGGTCATACGTCTCGTAATCCTGCGGTGTAATCAGGCGGGCGCGGCGCGGTGTGAACGGGATGCCCTTTTTCCGCAGCTGCGCTTTGGTGCCGGGATGTGTGTCGGAGCCGAGTTCATCGCGATGGCAGGCCGCTGAGGCCACCATAATCTGGTCCTGCAGTCCGGCCCGGCGCACGAGCTCCTTCATGACGAATTCTGCCATCGTGGAACGGCAGATGTTGCCATGGCAGACGAATAAGATACGTTTCATTGCGAATTCCTTTCTGCAAAAAGATACGTTTATTGTAGCATGTATACCGATTTTTTCCTATTGGCGGATTTTTGTATATAGTAATCGTTTTCAGATACATTGTTACAAGTTTGTCCCCGTGTGTGTATCCTGTGTACATACAATAAAATTATCAAAACCTATTGAAAGATAAATGAAATCTATATACAATAATAGCAGGGGGAATCAACAGAAAAATCATAAAATGTGAATGGAGGTTTTTATCATGTTGATTGTTGGAGGACTTATTGTCATCCTTACCTTCGTACTGATCGTCAAAAAGTACGAAGCACGTCTGGTATTATTCTTAGCAGGTCTTTTGATGTGCCTGATCGGTGGCCTGCCGGGGGATGTCATGAAGGCATTCACGAAAGCGATGGTCAACAACTCGCTGGTGCCGACGATCTGTACGGTCATGGGTTTTTCTTACGTCATGCGCCTTACGGAATGTGACCAGCATCTCGTCCAGTCCATCTCGGGTCTGCTCAAGAAGGGCCGCGCCGTACTCGTGCCGCTCTCGTTCCTGCTGACCTGGTGGATCAGCCTGGCCATTCCTTCGGCTTCGGGCTGCTCGGCTGCTGTCGGCAGTATCCTCATTCCGACGCTCATCGCTGCCGGTGTTCATCCGGCCATGGCTGCCGCTACAGTTCTTGCCGGCACCTGGGGCAGTGCCATCAGCCCGGGCAACGCGCATAACCCGTTCGTTGCCGATCTCGCCGGTACGGACATGATGACGGTCATCATCAACGAGACGCCGGGAGCCATCATCGCCTCGATTGCCTGCGTGGCTGTCATGACGGCTTATGCAGTCGTGCGCCGCGAGGGTGCCACGGAAGAACGCCGCCAGGCCTACCTTGCTTCTCTCGGTGAAGATGCCAAGGAACTCGAAGCATTCCATGTCAATCCGCTGCGCGCCATCGTGCCGCTCGTGCCGCTGATTCTCCTGATCATCAGCTCGAAGCAGGTCGGCCTCATCCCAGAAGTCAGCGTACCGCTCTCGATGCTCGTCGGTGTGGCGCTCGGTTTCCTCGTAACGCTCACGGATCTTCAGGAAGTCTGCCGCAAGTTCTTCCAGGGCATGGGCAATGCCTATGCGGATGTCATCGGTCTGATCGTCTGCGCCAGTGTCTTCACGGCCGGCATGACGGCCATCGGCCTCACGGGTGCACTGACGGACCTCATGAAGGGTTCGCAGTCCGCAGCAGCTGCTGCCGGCACGTTTGGCCCGTTCCTCATCGCCGTCATCTCGGGTTCCGGTGACGCCGCTGCCTTTGCCTTCAATGGTGCGGTTACGCCGTTTGCTGAGCAGTTCGGCATGAGCATCATGGATCTCGGCTCTCTCGCTCAGATCGCCGGTGCCATGGGCCGTTCCATCTCGCCGGTCGCCGGTGCAGCCATCATCTGCGCAGGCCTTGCCAAGGTCAACCCGATTGAAGTCTCAAAGCGCAATGCGCTGCCGTGCTTTGTCGCAGCGCTGGTCCTCATGTTCATGCTTTGAGATGGATATATGATAAGTCAAGCTGCCATTATGGTATAATGATGGTGAGCGCATAGAAAGGAAGTCTTTATGATGATTAATCGCGAGCGTGTTTTGCAGGAATTTCTCGAATTGGTGCAGATCCGCTGCTCCACGCGTCAGGAGCGTGAGGTCGGCGATCTTCTGACGAAGCGCCTGGAGGAACTCGGCGGTACGGTTCATGAAGATCAGGCCGGCGTTAAGCTCGGCGGCAACTGCGGCAATCTCGTGGCGGATTTCCCGGGCACGATTGACGCGCCGACGGTCATGCTGACGGCGCATATGGACTGTGTGGAACCCTGCGGCGACGTCCATCCGCAGATCGAGAACGGCATCATCCGCTCCGATGGCACGACGGTGCTGGGCTCCGACGATAAAGCAGGCGTCACGGCCATCCTCGAGACGCTGCGTCAGCTTAAGGAACAGGATATCCCGCACGGCCCGCTGCAGGTCGTATTCACGATTGCCGAGGAGAACGGCGTGCATGGCTCGCAGAATCTCGACAGCAGCCTGCTGCATGCAGATTTCGGCTTTACGCTCGATACGCACGGCCATCCGGGCGTCATGAGCTACAAGGCTCCGGGCAAGAACCAGATCCACATTGCCATCAAGGGCAAGGCTGCACATGCCGGTGTAGAGCCGGAGAAGGGCATCAATGCCATTCAGGCAGCCGGCATCCTGCTTTCTGATGCACCGCAGGGTCGCATCGATGAGGAGACGACCTGCAACGTCGGACGCATCCAAGGCGGCAGCGCGACGAATGTCGTGGCCGATACCTGCGATGTCTTCTACGAGTCGCGCAGCCGCGACAAGGCGAAGCTCGATGCCATCACGCAGCGCATCGTCGATCATTTTGAGCAGGGCGCTGAGAAAACCGGCTGCCAGATTCACGCAGAGGTCAGCCCGGACTACGGTCCTTACGAGATTCCGCAGGACAGCCCGGCCATTGAGGTGGCAAAGCGTGCCGCGGAGAAACTGGGCTTCCCAGTTGAGCTCGAGGAGTCGGGCGGCGGTTCGGATGCCAACCACTTCAATACGTACGGCGTGCCGACTGTCGTGCTGGCTGTGGGCATGACGAACTGCCACACGAAAGAAGAGTATATTGAAGAAAAAGATCTTTACGATGCAGCAGAATGGGCGCTTGAGATCGTCAAGCAGGCTGCAGACTGCAAGCGCGGATAAAAACACAAACAGTTGGGAGAGAGAATGTGACCTGGATCTTATTTGACTGGGCGGGTACCGTCGCCTTTGCGGTTTCAGGCGCCATGGTTGGCCTGTCGCGCCGCATGGATATCTTTGGCGTTATCGTGCTGGCTCTGCTGACGGCTGTCGGCGGCGGCATGGTGCGCGACGTGCTAGCGGGCATCACGCCGCCGGGGGCCATGACGAAGACGACGGATCTCTTGATGTCCATCGTCGCGGCAATACTGGTATCCTTTGCGTATTCGGCCATGCATTTTGACAGCCGGCGCAGGAAGAGCATGACCTTCCTTTACAATCTGTCGGATACCATCGGCCTGGCATCGTTTACCGTGACGGGCGCGTCGACAGGCCTCATGCAGGGGACGGGGGACCCGTATGTGTTCCCCGTCACGCTGGGCGTCATCACGGCCGTGGGCGGCGGTATGCTGCGCGATCTCATGGCACAGCGCGTGCCGGTTGTCCTGCGCATGGACGTCTATGCCGTGGCCTCGTTGGCAGGAGGCATCGTCATGTGCTGGAGCTGGCCCATCTGGGGGACAGAGATCTCTTCCTGGATTTGTTTTCTGGTGGTACTGCTGCTGCGCGGCTGCGCACTGCATTTTGGCTGGCAGCTCTATCATCCGCATCCTGGCGGGCGGATGTTTCATCGCCGCGCCAAACATCAGAATAAAGATCTTTAACTAGCATTACAGGGCGGGAACAGGCTTCCCGCCCTGTTTTCTATCTGTTTTTGATTTTTTGGCAGAAAAAATGAAAAAACCTGTTGACAAAAGCTCTGAAAATGAGTAAAATAGTTTTTGTCAGTCAGTGAGAGACACAGAAAAGCTCGCAGGAGATTGACGGCAGATGCGGAAATAGCTCAGTGGTAGAGCACCACCTTGCCAAGGTGGGGGTCGCGAGTTCGAGCCTCGTTTTCCGCTCCATACTGCGGAAATAGCTCAGTGGTAGAGCACCACCTTGCCAAGGTGGGGGTCGCGAGTTCGAGCCTCGTTTTCCGCTCCATTTGCCTGATTCCGCTTTGCGGATCACATATATCAATGGGCCTATAGCTCAGTTGGTTAGAGCAACCGGCTCATAACCGGTCGGTCCTTGGTTCGAGTCCAAGTGGGCCCACCAAAACAATTTCATAGCCAACAAAACATGACTCAGTAGCTCAGCTGGATTAGAGTATTTGACTACGAATCAAAGGGTCGGGGGTTCGAGTCCCTCCTGGGTCACCATTGTGGGTAGGTGCCCGAGTGGTTAAAGGGAACAGACTGTAAATCTGTCATCTTCGGATTACGATGGTTCGAATCCATCCCTGCCCACCACTATGAACGATGAGACGTCGCGTAAGCGGCGTCTTTTTTGTTGTCTGGAACTTACACGCGGAAGCCTTTGTGTCCTCCATGAAAAAATCCCGACGTACGAGCAATGCGTCGGGATTTTCCTGTATATCGTGTGTGGTTAGAACAGTGAGGTTTGTTCTGCCATTTCCGCGGGAGCGGGGCGGCGGCTGACGAGCGGCTGTTCCACTTTGCGGAAACCGGTCTTCTGCATCTCGGCGAGGAAATCGGCAAGCACGTCGTGGCTTTGCCCGCCGGCTGTAATGCTGAGGACGCAGGTGCCGGATGGCTGCAGAACGCGCGTGATCGTCACTTCATCAGCCGGCAGGCTTTCATTCTGGTCGTTGACGTAGATGATGTCTTTCTGGAGCGGCAGATTCAGGAGTTTCTTTAGCTCGCGCAGTTCGTCAGCGGCGATGCGGCTGAAGGGGAGCCCCAGGTAGCCGGCGAAGGGATTGCTGGCCGGGCCGCCGATGATCTTGGCGAGCTTCTTGTAGCAGTGAAGCGTGGCCAGGGAATCGGCGAGTGCGCCGTGTGCCTTCGTATCCTGCCAGTCGTACTGGAAGTAGGCGGCACATTCAGTGAGCTTGAATTTTCGCCATTTGCCGCGCTGCGTGCCGGGTACTTTGCGGTATTCAGCGAAGGCCTCCATGACATCGTAGGTACGGTGCGGGTGGATGGAGAGGCCGCTCTGGCGCAGCAGGCGGAGGTCAAAGCCGAGGTTGTAGCCGACGAGCATCGTGTCCTCGTCGTTGAGCAGGGCTTCGATTTCCTGTTTGTCGCTGAGAATCGTGGGCATGCCGACGAGGTCCTGCGGACTGATGTGATGGACTTGCTGGGCTTGCGGCCATTCCTTGTGCGACTGCGGAGCGTAGAGCCTGTCGAGGAGGACGCTGCCTTCGCCGTCGACCATGGCCAGGGAAAGCACTTCATCCGTTACGCGCACGCCGGTGGTTTCGGTATCGAAAACGATGATTTTCATCATATCATCCTTTCTTTTCTCTGGGGATCACTTCTGCTCGATGGGGCAGGAGTGGACGGCACCGCCGCGCTCGGCCGTGTGCTTGCCCTCAAAGAGTGCCTGGCTCACGCGCCGCATGAGTTCTTCTTCCTCGGCCTGGGCGCTGAAGACGACGCGCTTGTCCTCTGGCAGCACGTTGCCGTCGAGTTCCGTGATGGCCAGCTGCAGGCGGTGATCCTTGTCCTTGCGGAAGGAGTACGCGCGGCGCGTGGCCAGCCATTCCGTGATCATCTCGATGTTCTGGAATGAGGCATTCTTGTTGTAGTCCTTGTAGACTTCGGCGGCGATGCCGGCAGCTTTCTGCTTGTCTTCCGTGGCACCAATGATGGAGAAGGTCTTGGCCTGTCCCTCGGTGAGCAGCTCGGTGACGATATAGAGCATGATGATCCCTTCCTTTACTTTATATACGGGTGATTTTGACAGATACGAAAAAAGCACCAGCCGCAGCTGATGCCTTACTTTCATATGGTGACCCAGGAGGGACTCGAACCCCCGACCCTTTGATTCGTAGTCAAATACTCTAATCCAGCTGAGCTACTGAGTCATGTTCGTCTTTTGCTCTCGCAATCAACGTATATTATAATAGCATGACCCTGGCGGTCTGTCAACACTTGCCTTTGAAAAAATAAAAATTTTTTCGTAGAGTACGGGCTGTGCGTGATGATAAAAAGTGAATTCTATTCATTTTTCTCTTTATAAAGCGGACATTTTCTATTATAATGGAATAGACACAGAAGGAAGACTGAATGGAAACGGAGCGATCGATATGGAAGAAAAGATGGGACGCAGGGAGCGGAAGAAACTGCAGTCGCGCAAGGCCATCCTGGATGCGGCCGTGCGTGAATTCTCGGCGAAGGGGTTCAAGGAGACTTCGGTAGCGGATATCATGAATGCAGCGGATCTCGGCATCGGCACGTTCTATAATTATTTTCAATCGAAAGAGGAAGTGCTCATGTGCCTGCTGGCCCGCCTCGTCGACGAGGTGGATGCAGGGCTGAACGAGCTGCGGGCTGCGAAACGGCCTTCTTATGAGATGCTTGAAGCCGGCAGCCGCATCACGGCAAGATTCCTCGATGAGAACCGCTTTGTCCTGCCCCTGTTCCTTTCCGCGGCGGAGCAATCCGCCATGCCTGCCGGCCGTCAGGACCGTGCGATGCCGGCGCCTGGCTTCAAGCCGGTCTTTGAGGACATCGTGCGCCAGGGACAGAAGGACGGGGAGCTTCGCCGGGATGTTCCCGCTGAGATCATTGCGGAGATGTTCCATTCTATCTATCAGGCAGCAGCATTCAGCAAACTGCCCATTAATTTCCAGGAGAACGTCGCGCTCAAGACGCGCATTCTCTTGTCCGGCATCAAGAACTGAGCAGGATTTGTGTACTTGTATTTAGGAGTGTTTTGTAATGATCAGTGTAACGAAGCTTTTATTTGCCCGGGAGTATTTTGGCGACCGGCTGCGCTATACAAAGAATGCGCACACGATGCGCAATGGTGCAGCAGAGGGTGTCGGCCCTGTTGTCGTCTGGAATTCGACGAAGACCTGCAACCTCCGGTGCATGCACTGCTATATGCAGTCCGATGCGAAGAAATATCAGAACGAACTGACAACGGAAGAAGCCAAGAAATTCATCGATGATCTCGCGGACTTCCATGTGCCCGTGCTGCTGTTCTCGGGCGGTGAGCCGCTGATTCGCCCGGATTTCTTTGAGCTCGCGGCCTATGCTCAGGAGAAGGGCGTGCGTCCGACGCTTTCGACGAACGGCACGCTGATCACGCGCGAGGTCGCACAGCGCATCAAGGACATCGGCGTGGGGTATGTCGGCATCTCGCTCGACGGGCTCAAGGATGTCAACGATAAATTCCGCGGTGTGGACGGCGCCTACGAGAAAGCCATGCAGGGCATCAAGAACTGCGTGGCGGTAGGTCAGCACGTCGGTCTGCGCTTCACGATCAACCATCACAATATCCAGGAACTTGACCGCATCTTCGATTTCATCGAAGCGGAGAACATCAATCGCGTCTGCTTCTACCACCTCGTCTATTCGGGCCGCGGCGAGCAGATGATGGATCAGGACGTCACGCCGGAAGAATCCCGCCGTGCCATGGACATCATCATCCGCCGCACAAAGGATTTCGAGGAGCGCGGCCTCAAGAAGGAAATCCTGACCGTCGACAATCACTGCGACGGTCCGTACATGTATCTCAAGGCACTCGAGGCCGGTGATGTGGAAACGGCGGCGCAGATCAAGAAGTACATCTCGATGAATGGCGGCAATCGCTCGGGCATCGCGTTCGGCGAGGTCGATCCCCTGGGGTACGTTCATCCCGATCAGTTCACGCAGCATCATACATTCGGCAATGTGCGCGAGCGCAAGTTCGGCGATATCTGGCAGGATACGTCGAATCCGATTATGGCCGGCCTCAAGGACCGCAAGCCGCTCCTGAAGGGACGCTGCGCGAAATGCAAGTGGCTCGATAACTGCAACGGCAATTTCCGCACGCGCGCCGAGGCACGCACGGGTGATTTCTGGGCCTCGGACCCGAGCTGCTATCTGACGGATGAAGAAATCGGACTGACGGAGGAACATAAATGAAGATCATTTCCTGGAATACGACGAATGCCTGCAACATGTACTGCGCGCACTGCTACCGTGATGCGGGCTGCAAGGCCGAGGAGGAACTGAGCACCGAGGAAGGCAAGAAGCTGCTGCACGAGATCGCGAAGGCCGGCTTCAAGATCATGATCTTCTCGGGCGGTGAGCCCCTGATGCGCCCGGATATCCTCGAGCTCGTCAAATGTGCGGCGGACCTTCACATGATCCCGGTCTTTGGCACGAACGGCACGCTCATCACGCTCGATATGGCGAAGAAGCTCAAAGAGGCTGGTGCGCGCGCGATGGGCATCTCGCTCGATTCGCTTGACCCAAAGAAGCATGACAAGTTCCGCAGTTTCCCGGGCGGCTGGGAAGGTGCCGTGCAGGGCATGAAGAACTGTGCGGCCGTTGGCCTGCCATTCCAGATCCACACGACGGTCATGGACTGGAATCAGCAGGAGCTCGAGGCCATGACGGATTTTGCCGTTGAGATCGGAGCCAAGGCACATCATTTCTTCTTCCTCGTGCCGACAGGCCGCGCCAAGACCATCGAGGAGGAGTCGCTGCGTGCCGAGCAGTACGAAGATGTCCTGACGCGCATCATGAAGAAGCAGCAGGAAGTCGACATCGAGCTCAAGCCGACGTGTGCGCCGCAGTTCCTGCGCATCGCTGATCAGCTCGGCTACAAAACGCGCTTCCACCGCGGCTGCCTTGCCGGTCTTTCGTACTGCATCATCAGCCCGCGCGGCAAGGTACAGCCGTGCGCCTACCTCAACATGGAGCTCGGCGATGTGCGCGAGACGCCGTTTGACGAGATCTGGGCTAAAAATGAGGTCCTGCAGAAGCTGCGCACGCTTGACTACAGCGGCGGCTGCGGCTCCTGCAACTACAAGGGCGCCTGCGGCGGCTGCCGCGCGCGCGCTGCCTACTATCACGGCGGCGACTACATGAGCGAAGAGCCCTGGTGCCTCTATCACGGACGCCGCGGCGAATAAGCTGCATACCGAAAAAGAAACGGTCTGTTCACCGGGAAGCCTGCAGGGACTTCCGGCGAACAGACCGTTTCTTTTGGGAAATGGGGGGGATGAGAGAGGGATTATTTTCCAAGCTGGCGTGCAGCGGCTTTGAGCCACTTCCAGTGCCAGGCGAGGTGAAGAACGATGGCGGCGAGCATGATGTAGCCGGACCAGGTGTGGATATTCGAGAAGAGTTCCTTGCCCGCGCGGCCCATGCCGCCGAAGAGATGGAAATCGAGAACAATGCCTGTGATGCCGCATACCAGGATGCAGATGATCAACAGGATATCGAGGTAAAAATTCTTTTTCATCGCTGTCACCTTCTTAGCGTATGTCTGAGTTGTTTCTATCATCAATGATAGCGGAGAATGATGAAAATGTTGTGTATGTTCGCTAAATTTTATCTGAAAATTGGTGGTTATTCTGGGAGGGCTGGCTTATAACGGCGCAGAGGAAGAAGGATGCAGATTCCCTGCCGCAGGGCGGCCGCGAGGGGAGTAACTGTAATGTGTTTTTTAGATTCTGTGCGTAAAATAAGCCGCGTGAGTCTGTTGTTTTATATTTTTATATGAATTTAGGTGAATTTATGACTTTGAACAATCGCAATAAGATCCTTTTGATCATGATGATGTCGTCGTTCCTGACGCCATTCACGAGCAGCGCACTGACGCTCTCGCTGCCGGATATCGGGCGGGATTACGGGGCCTCTCCCAATGAGCTCGGCTGGGTCCTGGAGATATTCCTGCTGGCCTCGATCGTCTGCCTGCTGCCGATGGGCAAGCTGGCGGACCGCCTCGGCAAGCGGCGCATTTTCTTCTGGGGGACGATTCTTTTTACCGTGTCATCTGCGCTCTGCATCGTGACGCCCAACATGTCGCTGCTGCTGGCGGCCCGGGCCCTGCAGGGCGTGGCGGCATCGATGCTCTACGCGACGAACATGTCGATCGTGGCGCTGAGTTTTCCGAAGGAGCAGCGCGGACAGGCACTCGGCTGGATGGTTTCGATGGTCTATGTCGGCCTGGCCTGCGGCCCGGTGCTCGGCGGCCTGCTCAATTACTACGCGGGCTGGCAGAGCATCTTCGTCTTCATCACGCTGGCGTGCCTGGCCTGTGTCGTGACGACGATGCGCTATCTGCATCAGGAATGGCGCGAAACGAATGTATCGGGAGGTGATGGTTCGGGGGGCGTGCTCTACGGCCTGGCCATGATCCTCGCGATGTTCGGCCTTTCAGAGCTCGTGGAACTTTCGTGGGGCTGGGCGGCTCTGGCGGGCGGTTTGCTGCTGCTCGTGGTTTTCGTCCGTCATGAGCGGAAGACGCAGGACCCCATCGTGCCCGTCCATATCTTCGTGGAGAACCGCGAATTCTCGCTGTCAAATCTCACGGCCATGATCAATTACAGTGCGACGTTTGCCATCAGCTTCCTGCTGTCCATCTATCTGCAGTCGGTCCTTAATCTGACTTCGCGGGAAACAGGTCTCATGATGCTGATCCAGCCAATCGTCATGGCCATGCTTTCTCCTGTAGCCGGAAAACTCTCCGACCGCCATGCGCCGACGCAGATCGCGACGCTTGGCATGGCCATCACGGCTTTTGGCATCTTGGGGCTGGTATTGGCCGTCCATCTGCAGTCTCTCTGGCTGGTCGTGCCTGTCGTCGTCGTCATCGGTATCGGCTTTGCCTTCTTTGCCGCACCGAACAACAATGCCATCATGGGGGCCGTGCCGAAGCCTCAGTACAGCCTTGCCACCTCCATGCTCGGCACGGTCCGCCTCGTCGGGCAGGTCGTCTCGGTGGCCATCGTGACGATGATCCTGTCGCTCGATTGGAGCCTCCTGACACCTGGTGCAGAACTCGTGCGCAATATCGAGATTTCCTTCATCGTTTTCACGGTTCTCTGTGTCATCGGCATCCTGCCGTCCGTTGCCCGGCGCTCGCGCACAGCAGCGAAATAATGTCTGGTCAACCTTCATCGGGGGGATGCGGCAGGAATTGAAAAGAGCGGTCATTTCCTGCTATAATGAGGGTGATTTTATGGTATGATACGGACCGCTGCAGGCGGCGTTTAGAGATTGCGAGGGACCTTATGATCAAGATCATTTTTTCGGATATGGATGGCACGCTGCTCGACGAGCACGGCAATGTACCGGCCGGGTTTGATGAGATCGTGGCGGAGCTCGAGAAGCGTGGTGTGATGTTCGCGCCGGCATCGGGCCGTCAGTATTATTCACTGGAGGACAGCTTCATGAAGTACAAGGACCGGTTCCTGTTCCTTGCAGAAAACGGCACCGTCGTCACGTACAAGGGCGAGAAAATCTTCACATGCCCGATGGACAAGCAGCTGGCGCAGCAGGTCCTGAAGACGGCTGAACCATTGAAGCGTGTCTATGGCGTCTTCTGCGGCATGAAGAACGGCTACGTGTTAACGCATCAGTATACGGATGAATTCCTGGAGGAACTCCATAAATATTACACGCATTCGGAGCCCATCCCGTCCTTTATCGATGTACCGGATATCCCCGTCAAGGTGTCATTTTTTGATCCTACCGGTCATGCGGCCGAGACCATCTATCCCGTCATGAAGCCGTTTGAGTCAAAACTGCAGGTCGTGCTGGCCAGTGATCACTGGGTGGATCTCATGAATCCCGGCATCAATAAGGGTGTAGCAGTCAAGGAAGTGCAGAAGCGCTTCGGGATTCGCCCGGACGAGTGCGCGGCTTTTGGTGATTACATGAATGACGCTGAGATGATGGAGGCCGTTTACTACAGTTTTGCCATGGGCAACGCGTATCCGGAAATCAAGAAGCTGGCGCGCTTTGAGACGGCAACGAATGAAGAGCATGGCGTGCTGCTCGGTATCAAGCGCCTGATGAAGGAAGGACTGATATAAATGCGGATTGATTACCACATGCATTTTGAGAAGGGCTCCTATGACGAGAACTGGGTTGAGGGGTTCTTCACGGCTGCCAGGAAGCGCGGCCTCGCGGAAATCGGCATATCCGAGCATTCCCATACGTTCCCTGAGTTCAAGCCCCTGTATTATCAGGATCTGATCCTCGATGATTCCTTTATCGGCAGTTTCCAGCAGCAGTGGCTCAAGACGAATAAGTTCAAGTATACGCTCGACGAGTATTTCGCGTTCATGCACAAGCTGCAGCAGCATCATGACGTCAAGATCGGCATCGAGGTCTGCAACTTCCAGGATCAGGCGGCAGTCCGCGATATCCTCAAGGATTACGACTTTGACTACATCATCGGCTCCGTCCATTTCCTGCATGGCTGGGCCTATGATTCATCGGAAATCAAGGCGGAGTGGGACAGGATTCCGCTTGAGAGAATCTACGAGTGGTATGCGGAAGAAGTCGAGAAGCTCGCAGCTGCCGGCCTTTATGATGTGCTCGGCCATCCCTTCAACATCCGCCTGTTCCGTTATCTGCCGGATTTTGATGTGACACCGTACCTCATGCGTGTGGTCAAGGCGTTGAAGAAGGCCAATATGGCAGTCGATGTCAATACGGGCACGTATTACCGGTATCCCATCCATGAGATTTCACCGTATCCGGATTTCATGAAGCTGGCGGCACAGTACGATCTGCCCATCATCACGACGTCGGATGCGCATAAACCGGAGGACTGCGGCAACTACAATCAGATGGCTGTCGATTATGCCAGGGAATTCGGTTATACGGGCACATTGCGCTTCTCTCATCGCAAACGTTCGTTTGTTTCGTTCGATTGAAGTATAGTTTAAAATTATTTTATCATATTTTTTATTGTAATCCTCTTGACGTGTCCGATGGGGAAGGATATAATAAGCATGAACCGGGCGAGAGACGGTTGGAGGTAAGTCCATTTCACTCACATTTCGTTTGCACGGATGTCGCGTTTGTTTGATGTTTGGCAGTTTTGGTTGGGAAAGGTTGCACGTCAAGGATGTGTCTGGTGCTGCAGGTGATTGATCGAGATGGGTTTTGGATGTTTGTTTTACCATTACTGATTTTGTAATCATGCAGTAACGAGGAGAGGTTTTATCGTGAAAGTACAGATTTATTCCCAGTGGTGTGAAAACGTATTTGTTCCGGCCAGAGTCAAGCAGTTCTCGAAAGCAGCCCGCCTGATGGGATGCACGGGGTTCCAGGATTATGCCGAGCAGCATGACCTGAAGGATGCCGAGGCGCTTGATGAGCGCGAGCTCGTAGGCCGCTGGCTCGACAAGAATGCCGGCGAAGCTGCCGCCAAGGCAGAAGGCGTTGCCTGAACAAGAAGACACTGAGACAGCAAGAGGCGTATGACGAAAGCCGTCATACGCCTCTTTTTTGATTGAGCGATTTGCTTGCTGCGATTCTCTCTGGTGGATGCTTAGTGAGCGCTGCCGAGTAGGATCAGGCGCAGGCCAAGGGCAAACATGGCCAGGGACAGGAGCGTCAGGATGACCTTTGACTTCGTCTTGCGCGAGATCTTGGCGCCAATCTGCGCGCCGATGGCTGCGCCGATGGAGATGCAGATTGCCGGAATCCAGACGATGTGATTGAGCATATAATGTGAGACGACGCCAAAGGCCGAGGAGCAGGCCAGCACGAAGTGGCTGGTCGCCGTGGCGACGTGGACCGGGAAGCCGAGCAGATAGATCATCAAAGGCACGTGGATAACGCCGCCGCCGATGCCGAAGATGCTCGAGAGGAAGCCGACGCCGAGGCTGGCGATGATACCGAGCATGCGATTGTACTGGAAGTCCTTCGGCAGCTCGAGAAGGTCCGTGGCCGGCTTGTGCGTGGAGTTCCAGTACATGATGATGGACATGATGAGCAGGAAGATGCCGAAGTAGAGATCGAGCATCGGCGTACTGAAGCGGTTGACGATGTAGGAGCCGAGGATGGCGCCGGGCAGCGTTGCAATCGCGAAGGGGATGGCGGCGTTGAAGAAAACGCGCTTCTGGCGGATGTAGGCCAGCGTGCCCGAGAGGGCATTGGCGAAGACGACGACGAGCGAGGTGCCCGCAATCTGTCCGGCCGTGTGGAAGTAGGGATAGATGCCGCCCTCTGACATGCAGAGGATGAAGATCGGGACGCAGATGAGGCCGCCGCCGATACCGACGAGCGTGCCGAAGACGCCGACGCCGACGCCCAGCACGAGGAATAAGATGATGTCCATGGATTGCCTTCTTTCTTTGTTTTCAAGGAATTGCAATGCCATTATACCATATTCGTCCGCAGGATTTCATCCGCTGGCCATATGACTTTCCGATAGAGACGATACTCTTTTCGTTCGTGTCTCATTGTCAGTCTTTTTCTTCTTTTTCGGCAGGTATTTGCAGAACACAGCGCGAATTATCTCATTATAAACAATCAGGAAAGAGAGGTTGGTCTTTATGAAACGCTTTATGGATGAAGATTTTCTCTTGAATTCGGAACTTGCCGAAGACCTGTATCACGAGTATGCAGAAAAGCTCCCCATCATCGATTACCATACCCATATTCCTGTGCGGGATATTGCGGAGAATCGGCAGTATCACAATCTTTCTGAGGCGCTGGTCGATAATCCGGTGGCCCGCCGGCTGATGCGCGGCAACGGTGTGCCGGAAAAGTACATCACGGGCGGCGAGGCCACGGCACGCGACCGCTTCCAGTATTTTGCCGAAGCGCTTGAGAAGGCAGCGGGCAATCCGCTCTACACGTGGGTGCACCTGATCCTGCGCCGCGTCTTTGACTGCCGGTATATCCTGAGTGCGGCGACAGCGGATGAGGTGTGGACGCACTGCGAGGAGAAGATTCGGGATGGTTCGGTGACGGCGCGTTCGCTGCTGGCAGATGGTCATGTCGAAGTACTGTTCACGGCGGACAACCCTGAGGACACGCTCAAATGGCACCGCATGCTGCGCGAGGAGGGGTATCCTGTCAAGATCCTGCCGGTCATGCACCCCGATGCCGCCCTTGACATTGCCAATCCGGAGTGGGGCAATTACATGCTCTACGACCTCGGGCAGACGGCGGATGTCGATATTACGACCATGCGGGATGTGCGCGAGGCACTGGCCAAACGTATTGATTACTTTGATGCCATGGGCTGCCGCACGGCTGACCACGGTTTCCCGCGCATCGTTTACCGGGAAGCGGAAGAGTACGAACTCGACGATATCGTCGGCCGCGTCGTCCACAGCAAGGGCGCGCCGAGTCAGGAAGAGGTCGAGAAGTACCAGACGGCTCTTCTTCGTTTCCTCGGCAAACAGTACGCCGACCATGGCTGGGTCATGCAGATTCATTACGGCATCCTGCATGATGTGAATCAGGCCATGAAAGCCAAGCTCGGCACAGGGGCAGGCTTCGACTGCATCAGCTCGAGCAGCAACGGCGAGGGCCTCGCCAAACTCCTCGACCTGCTTTCGCGTGAGGAAGCATTGCCGCGCATGATCATCAGCTCGATGAATCCGGCCGATGAGATTGTCATCGGCGCCATCCTCGGCGCCTTCCAGGCGGCAGAGCCCGGTCATCTGCAGCTCGGTCCCTCCTGGTGGGTCAACCAGACGCCTGCTGGCATCCGCCGTCAGTTCGCCGCGATGGCCAGCCTTGGCATCCTCGGCACGGGCGTGGGCTTCGCCACGGATATGCGCAGCGTGATGTTCTGGCCCTGCCATGAATACTATCGCCGCATCCTCTGCGATTACCTTGCTGACCTTGCCAACCAGGGGCTTTACCCTGCTGACCAGGACGCACTGGGCACACTCATCCGCAATGTCTGCTATGAGAATATCAAATCGTTCTTCCATATAGTAAAGATATAAAATCAACCATATCAAATCTATAGATAATCATATTAAAATATGTTCTAATTATCTATAGAAGGGAAGTGGACCCCATATGTTTGCTAAAGATGTTCTTCGTGTCTTGCAGGTTTCCAGGCCAACGCTCACAAAATTACCGGTCGTGTCGAGGTGTGGTCGTGACCTGAAATCGTGAACTTGTTGCATTGCTACTCCATGAAGCCGTATTCCAGCAGCAGAAGACTGCGGAAGATCAAGGAGGCGATAGAGGATGATGAAACGAGTGGAACACCACCGGCTTAAACCTTCTTCACCTTTTTGCGCCATGCTGCGCAACTTCTGCCATCGTTCCAAGAACCTCTACAATCACGGGAACTTTCTGATTCGCCAGACGTTCATCGAAGATGGCAAATGGTTGCGCTATGGGGAAATCGACCGTCTGCTTAAGGCTGACGCAGAGTACCCCGACTATCGGGAGATGCCGACTGCACAGACGGCACAGCAGACGCTTCGACTGCTGGACAAGAACTGGAGAGGCTGTGTTCAAGCAGGTACGCATCATCCCGCATGGTGGTGAGATTGATCTGGAGCTTGTCTATGAGATTCCCGAGGTCGAAGAGAAAGCGGACAATGAGTATTCCCGAACGTGAACGCAGACGGGATAGAGGGCGTAGCGTTGCGCCCAGCTGTAGTAGCCCTTTCGATGAGCGCTCGTCGCAGCTCCGGCTGCGCCTGATGCGAGAAAGAGTGAACAGCGAAATTTATTAAAAATACAAATATTATTATTTTGTATTTTTAATAAATATAACGTGGAATGATTGGCTGAAACAGCATTGAATCAAACGCAACAAAAAAGAGGCTTCGCGTTCCGAAGCCTCTTTTGCTTGCAAGTGGCGGAGTGGAGAGGATTCGAACCTCCGCACCGGTTACCCAGCCTAACGATTTAGCAAACCGTCCTCTTCAGCCTCTTGAGTACC
The DNA here is from genome assembly GCF_003458855.1 of Mitsuokella sp. AF21-1AC. Lineage (NCBI taxonomy): Bacteria > Bacillati > Bacillota > Negativicutes > Selenomonadales > Selenomonadaceae > Mitsuokella > Mitsuokella sp. AF21-1AC. Next base: position 71,840 of record NZ_QRVW01000009.1, on the reverse strand, counting down.
ACTCCATATGGCGGAGAGGGTGGGATTCGAACCCACGGTGCATTGCTGCATCACCGGTTTTCAAGACCGGCTCCTTAAACCACTCGGACACCTCTCCATATGAAGTCATTATAGCAAAGAAACGGAGCATGTGTCAAATGAAGCGTTGTTTTCGTGCGTTGCCAGAGAAAAACAGAACTGCTATAATGAAGAATAGAAGAAGGAACCCGCCTGTTCGCTGTCACTGCTAGGCGGGTTTTCTGAATGCTGCGGGTCTGTGAAAGGCGTCCTCATGGGCGGCTGATTATATTGGCAGCGAATCTTATTGTTCGGGAGTGCTGAGAATGAAAATCGCGTTTTTTGATTCGGGCATCGGCGGGCTGTCTGTCCTGCATCATGCCATGCGTGTCCTGCCGCATGAGCAGTTCGTGTTCTATGCGGATGAGGATCATGTACCTTATGGCGTCAAGACGCAGGAAGAAGTGCGCGGCTTCGTGCAGGAAGCCTTTGATTTCCTGCTGACGCGTGATGTCAAGGCCATCGTCGTGGCCTGCAATACGGCGACCTCCGTAGCGGTCAAGGATATGCGCCGCCGCTACGATATCCCCATCATCGGCATGGAGCCGGCTGCCAAGAAAGCACTCGATCTCGATGGCGAGCATCGCGTGCTCGTGACGGCCACGCCAATCACGGTCAAGGGAAAGAAGATGAAGGTCCTGATTGACCGTGTGGACAAGGAACATCTCGTGGACCTTCTGCCGCTGCCGCGGCTCGTGGAGTTCGCGGAACGCGAGGAATTTGAGTCGCAGGCCGTGACGGATTATCTGCAGCAGGAGTTCTCGGCATTTGACCTTGCTGAGTATTCGGCACTTGTCCTCGGCTGCACGCATTTCAACTATTTCAAGGACACGATGCGCCGTCTCATGCCGCCGGCCATGCATTTCGTTGACGGCAATGCCGGTACGGTGCGGGAGCTCGTGCGCCGTCTCAAGGAGCGCCATGCCCTTGAGAATCTGCCGCAGAGGGTCGAGTATTATTATTCGGGCCGCCTCGTCAGGGAAGAAGCGGAGCTGCAGCGCATCGGCCGCTACCTGAAGCGGCTCGACAAGGTCTACGAGCTCAATTGATTCTTGACTTTCCATGGCTTTTGTTCTACCCTATACATTGTATTTCTAATCAAGAAACCTGCATGAGGAGGGATGGCCGTGTCAGTGATTACGGAACATCATGTCAACTTCTACGATACGGACGCCATGGCGGTTGTACATCATGCCAACTACATTCGCTGGTTTGAGACGGGCCGCGTTGAATATCTGCGCAAATACGGGATTACCCTGGGGGAGATGATGGAAGACGGATACGTTTTCCCCATCACCGAGGTGCGGGCGAAGTACGTTTCGCCGGGCCGCTTCGATGATGTCGTCCAGATTGAGACGACGGCCAAGGCTCTGACGCGCGCGAAGATGGCGTTCTCTTACCGCGTCTTTAACAAGAAGACAGGGGTCCTCATGGTAACGGGCTTCACGCAGAACGTCTTTACCCATAGCGATACGGGCAAGATCACGCGCCTGCCGGAGAAGTATTACCGCAAGCTCCAGCAGGCCATGGCGGAAGAACAGCAGGCTCTGGCAGCTGCAGAGGAAAAAGACTGAGGAGGAAGTAACGTGACGGTATTATATGTAATCATTGGCCTCATCGTGGCCGCAGTCATCGTGGCAAAACTTTATCTTTGCGCGGTCGGCAAGGAAAAGGTTGTCGTGAAGACGGATGCCCCGTTTGTCGTGGAATCCCAGACGGACGACAGCATCGTCATCTCCAAGAAACTGACCTTTATCAATGAGGGCAAGCAGTGTGCGACGATCATGGATGCCATGGTACGTCCGCAGCTGCCGTACGAGCAGTACGACGGCATCGAGGCACGTGGCAAGGCTGAGCGCGAAGGGGAGCCCCGCGAGGACGATTATTTCGAGGCTGTGCTCATTCAGAAGCTCGGCGACCGCAACCATGAGGACAAGCTCAACATCTTTGCCAAGGTCAAACTGACGCCGCGCAAGGGCCTGAGCCTCAAGGAAGCGCTTTCTCATATGGTCGACTTGCCGATGGATGTCATCTGGATGGAAACAGGCCGCACGCCGTGGCATTACACGAAGGTACGCCTGACTCTGCCGGCTGAAGAGATTGCCAAGCTCGCCGGTGTCGAGCTCGTTAAGGATTGAGGACTGAGGGAGGAATTATCATCATGGCAGAAGCAAAACTTGATTTGATCCCGGTCCCGACGCGCATCCTGACCGAGAAAGACGATATCGTCGACAGCATTGAACGCTATACGAAGGGCAAGATTGGCCCTGACGACCTCCTGTGCACGGCAGAGAGCGTCGTTGCCATCACGCAGGGCCGCTTCGTGCGCCCGGAGGATCTCAAGATTACGCGCGTCGCACAGTTCTGCTGCCGCTTCATCCCGGATTACGGCAGCCTGGCTTCGCCGCATGGCATGCAGTCCCTGATGGATGTCGAAGGCAAATGGCGCGTGGCCTTTGCGCTGTTCGCGGGCTTCCTCGGCAAGCTCGTCGGCCAGAGCGGCCTCTTCTACAAATGGGGCGGCGAGCAGACGGCGCTCATCGATGATGTCACGGGTACGATGCCGCCGTTCGATAAATGCATCGTCTACGGCCCGAAGGATCCGAATGAAGTCGTCAAGAAGATCCAGCAGCGTCTCGGCTGTTTCGGCGCGATGATTGCCGATGTCAATGATCTCAAGCGCTCGCGCGTGGTCGGTGTGACGGATAAGGTCGATGGCCAGATGGCAGCAAAGCTGCTCATTGACAACCCGTTCGGCAATGCCAGCCAGAAGACGCCGATCTGCATCATCAAGAACTATCGCCAGTATCAGGAGAGCAAATCCGGCAAATAAGCGTTGATTTTATGGAAGCCCTCCCCCTTGCGGGGGAAGGCTCTTTTCTTTGGAGGGTGAAGGCATGGCAAGAATTGACAGAAGGCAGGCCGGTGACCTGCGGCCGTATGAGATTCATCGCCATTTCCAGAAGTATCCGGCGGGTTCGGTGCTCATTGAGATGGGGAATACCAAGGTCATTTGCGCGGCTTCCATCGAGGACCGCGTGCCCTTTTTCCTGCGCGGTACGGGAGAGGGATGGATCGCGGCAGAGTATTCACTGCTGCCGAGTGCGACGAGCACGCGCACGCAGCGCGAAGCCGTCAGGGGACGCCAGTCCGGCCGGACGCAGGAGATTGAGCGCCTGATCGGCCGCAGTCTGCGTTCCGTCGTCGATACGAAAGCTCTCGGTGAGCGCACCATCCAGATTGACTGCGATGTCATCCAGGCGGATGGGGGCACGCGCACGGCTTCGATTACCGGTGCCTTTGTTGCGCTGGTCGAGGCATGTGCGTCCTTTTATGAGAAGGGGAATATCTTTCCCGTCAAGGATTTCCTGGCTGCAATCAGCGTGGGCATCAGCCATGAGGAGGAGCCGATTCTCGATCTTTGCTACGAGGAGGATTCGCAGGCCATCGTCGACATGAATGTCGTCATGACGGGAGACGGCCGTTTCGTCGAAGTGCAGGGGACGGGCGAGGGCCGTCCGTTCAGCCATGAGGAGCTCAGCAGCCTCCTGGCGCTTGGCGAGCGCGGCTGCCGGGAACTCATTTCGTATCAGAAGGATGTGCTGGGCGGGGAACTCGTCTGGCTGGTAGGCCGGGAAGGATGAGAAAAGCATGAAGAAAATCGTTTTGGCAACTAAAAATCCGGGCAAGGTGCGCGAATTGCGCGCGGCGCTTGCGCATCTGCCGGTAGAAGTCGTTTCGCTGGCAGATTTTGGCGAGCTGCCGGATGCGGTGGAAAACGGCCGGACCTTCGGCGAGAATGCCAGGATCAAGGCCTGCTTCTATCGGGAAAAAACCGGCTGCGACTGCCTGGCGGACGATTCGGGCCTGGAGGTCGAAGTCCTTTCAGGGGCGCCAGGTGTCCATTCGGCGCGCTTCGCCGGCTTCCATGCTGATGACGCGACGAACAACGCGAAGCTCAGGGAGGAACTGCGTGCACACGGCGTCACGTGTTCGCCTGCCGATTACCGCTGCGTCCTGTCCTTTGCCGGTCTTGACGGCACGGAGTACGAGACGGAAGGATGCTGCGAGGGCAAGGTCGCGCTCGAGCCGAAGGGGGAAAATGGCTTTGGCTATGATCCGTATTTCTACACGGCCGATTATCCGGGCCGCACGATGGCGGAGCTGACGATTGAGGAGAAGGATTGCATCAGTCATCGCGGCAGGGCTTTGCGTGCCATGGTCCGCAAGTTGGAGGAGTATCTGAAATGAAAGTAGGAATCGTGAGCGACAGCCATGGCAATACGCGTGCCATCGATGCGATGCTCGCCCATCCCGCTGCGCAGGGCGTCAGGCTCTGGTTCCACGCAGGCGATGTGGTACCCGATGCGGAGTACCTGGCGATGATGACGGATACCGAAGTCGTACGTGTCGCCGGCAATTGTGACTGGCCGGATGAGCGCGTCCGGGATGATGAGGTCCGGGATGTGGAAGGCCATCGCATCTTCCTGACGCATGGACATATCTACGGTGTGCGCTATACGACGCGGATGCTGCGCGAACAGGCGGAGGCCTGCGGCGCGGATATCGCCATCTACGGTCATACGCATGTGGCAGAACTTTCTCCGGGGGAGCTCACCGTACTGAATCCCGGCAGTGTCGCGCGGCCGCGCGATGCCGCGACGGGGTCGTTCGCAGTCATGGAACTCGTGCCGGGGAAGCGCCCCGGTGTCCGTCTCGTGCGTTTTCCCACAGAGGACACCATAAATGGCGTATATGTCAACACGATACAATAAGTCGAATCAAGAAAAATTTTAACAAAATATATAAGTGAACCGAAAAAAGTCCTGTGTGAAAGCAGGATTTTTTTTTGCAGATGGCCAATATATGTAAATGTATATAGTAGTAATTTCGTGTCCTGAACGGGCAGGAAAAAGTGAATGGAATTCACTATTTTCAAGGGTTTGCGGGCATTCAATAATGCTTGAAAGCCGCTATAAAATGTGTTATCATGAATCACAGATGTGTGATAAGTCGTATTTATGGGAGGGATTACTTTGCGAGAACTCGACGCAAAACAGATCACGGAAACCGTTGCACAGATGTGCAAGGAAGCTGCCTACTATCTTCCGAAGGACGTCTATGAAGGCCTGAAGAAAGGCCGTGAGACGGAGAAGTCCCCGGTAGGCCAGGCCGTGCTCGACCAGATCATCAAGAACGCAGAAATCGCACGCGATGAAGATCGCCCGTACTGCCAGGATACCGGCATGACGATTGTCTTCCTCGAAGTTGGTCAGGATCTTCACATCGTCGGCGGTGACCTCGAAGAGGCTGTCAACGACGGTATTGCCAAGGGCTACACGGAAGGCTACCTGAGAAAGTCAGTCGTGGCAGAGCCGATTTTCAATCGCGTCAACACGAAGAACAACACGCCGGGCGTCATCTACACGAAGATCGTTCCGGGCGACAAGCTCAAGATCACGGTTGAGCCGAAAGGCTTTGGTTCTGAGAACAAGGGCGGCATCAAGATGCTCGTTCCGGCTGATGGCGTCGAAGGTGTCAAGAAAGCCGTTATGGAAATCATCCTCCATGCCAGCATGAATCCTTGCCCGCCGATGGTTGTCGGTATCGGCATCGGCGGCACGATGGACCGCGCCGCTGTCATGAGCAAGATTGCGCTGACGCGCTCGATCGATTCGCATAACCCGATGCCGGAGTATGCAAAGCTCGAAGACGAACTCCTCGAACTCATCAATGAAACGGGTATTGGACCGCAGCTCGGCGGCACGACGTCCTGCATCGGCGTCAACATCGAGTGGGGCCCGACGCATATCGCTGGCCTGCCGGTGGCTGTTACGATCTGCTGCCATGCATGCCGCCATGCACAGCGCGTACTTTGATTCGTTCCATAAGCTGAGCAGAAATCATCAGGAGGAGAGATAATCATGGCAGAACCTATTCGTATCCATACCCCATTTACGGAAGAAGATTCCCGTAAGCTCAAGATCGGCGACAGCGTGCTCATCACGGGTGAGATTTACGCAGCCCGCGATGCCGCACACAAGAAGATGTGCGAAGCGCTTGCCAATGGCGAGAAGCTGCCGATTGACTGGCACAATAAGATGGTTTATTACCTCGGACCTACGCCGGCAAAGCCGGGTGACCCGATTGGCTCCTGCGGTCCGACGACTTCTGGCCGCATGGATGCATACACGCCGACGATGCTCGATCAGGGCATCAAGGGCATGATTGGCAAAGGCTCCCGTTCCAAGGAAGTCGTTGAATCCATGAAGAAGAATGGCGTTACGTACTTTGCTGCTGTTGGTGGCGCTGCGGCGCTCATCGCAAAATCCGTCAAGAAATACGAAGTCCTCGCTTACCCGGAACTCGGCCCTGAGGCGCTGGCACGCCTGACGGTCGAAGACTTCCCAGCAATTGTTGTCATCGACTGCCAGGGGAACAACCTCTACGATGTCAACCAGGAGAAGTATCGTACCCTGAAGGGTTACTGATAAAAGTTGGGAGGAAGGAAGCTCTTGAGAGGCTCGCTCAAGGCTTCTTTCCTTTTTTCCACGAATCAACAGGAGGTATAGAATGTTTCACACAACTTTTTATCTGCGCCGTCTGCATTCCTTAGTCGGCTTGCTGGCAATCGGCCTTTTCCTCTTCGAGCATATCATCACGAATGCTCGTGCACTTGGTGGTGCTGAGTCGCTCAATGGCGCTCTTGCCATGATGGAGCTCATTCCGCATCCGATTTTCCTCGGCCTGGAAATCTTTGGCGTTGCTCTGCCAATCCTCTTCCATGCCATCTATGGTATCTATATCGCACTGCAGGCCAAGAACAACCCGGGCCGCTATGGCTATGTCCGCAACTGGCAGTTTGCACTCCAGCGCTGGACGGCATGGTTCCTCGTCGTATTCCTCATCTGGCATGTATTCTATCTGCGCATCTTCACGAAAGCCATCTCCGGTACGCCGATTTCCTATGAGCTCCTGCAGTCCTACTTCACGGGCAGCCCGCTCGTAGCCGTGCTCTACACGATCGGCATGTTCGCTGCAATCTTCCATTTCTGCAATGGTATCACGACCTTCTGCATGACTTGGGGCATTGCCAAAGGCCCGCGCGTTCAGTTCGTCATCAACGTCCTGAGCATGTGCCTCTGCGCACTTCTCTGCCTGGTAACGGTCGCTTTCATGGCCAGCTACTACGTCATGTAAGACCTCGATACGCTGTGTAAGAAAAGGAGAATATCAATGGCTAAGAAACCAGAAAATAAGATTATCGTCGTAGGCGGCGGCCTTTCGGGCCTCATGGCTACGCTGAAGATCTGCGAAGGCGGCGGAAAAGTAGACCTCTTTTCCTATTGCCCGGTAAAGCGTTCCCATTCCCTCTGCGCCCAGGGCGGCATCAACGCCTGCATGGATACGAAGGGTGAGCACGATTCCATCTATGAGCATTTCGATGATACGGTATACGGCGGCGACTTCCTCGCTGACCAGCTCGCAGTAAAGGGCATGGTCGAGGCTGCTCCGAAGCTCATCAAGATGTTCGACCGCATGGGCGTGCCGTTCACGCGTACGGCAGAAGGCGTGCTTGACCTCCGCAACTTCGGTGGCCAGAAGAACAAGCGCACGGTCTTCGCCGGCTCCACGACGGGCCAGCAGCTCCTCTATGCTCTCGACGAGCAGGTTCGCCGTTGGGAAGTAAAGGGCGGCGTCAAGAAGTATGAGTTCTGGGAATTCATCAAGATCATCAAGAACAAAGATGGTGTCTGCCGCGGTATCGTTGCGCAGAACATGAATTCCAACGAGATCGTTTCGTTCCCGGCTGATGTCGTCATCCTCGCTACGGGCGGCCCTGGCCAGGTGTACGGCCGCTGCACGGCTTCGACGATCTGCAACGGCTCCGCTGTCTCCGCTGTTTACCAGCAGGGTGCTGAGCTCGGCAATCCGGAGTTCCTCCAGATCCATCCGACGGCCATCCCGGGTTCCGATAAGAACCGCCTGATGTCCGAGGCTTGCCGCGGTGAAGGCGGCCGCGTCTGGGTTTACCGCAAGAACCCGCAGACGGGCGAGAAAGAGCGCTGGTACTTCCTCGAGGATATGTATCCGGCATACGGCAACCTCGTACCGCGTGACGTTGCATCGCGCGCCATCTACAAGGTCGTTGTCCACATGGGCCTCGGCATGCACAACCCGAACCGCGTTTACCTCGACCTCTCGCACATCCCGGCTGACTACCTCGAGCGCAAGCTCGGCGGCATCCTCGAGATGTACAGCGACTTCATGGGTCAGGATCCGCGCAAGGTCCCGATGGAGATCTTCCCGTCGATCCATTACTCGATGGGCGGTATCTGGGTCGATCGCGAGCATCACACGAACATCCCGGGCCTGTTGGCTTCCGGCGAGTGCGATTACCAGTACCATGGCGCAAACCGCCTCGGTGCAAACTCGCTGCTGTCGGCAACGTATTCGGGCACGATCTCTGGTCCGGAATCCCTGCGCCTCGCACGCAGCGGCAAGCTCGGCGCTGCTCTTACGGACGAAGAGCTCGAGGCAGCACGTCAGGAGTGCGTAGCAGAGTTCGACAAGATCCGCAACATGAATGGTACGGAAAATGCGCATAAGCTCCATCACGAGCTCGGCGATATCATGTACAAATACGTTTCCATTGAGCGCGATAACAACGGCCTCAAGGAATGCGTCAAGGAACTCAAGGAGATCCTCAAGCGCTGGGACAACATCGGCGTCACGGATCATGGCACGTGGGCAAACCAGGAAGCCATGTTCGTTCGTCAGCTGCGCAACATGATCATCTATGCGATGGCCATCACGCAGTCCGCTCTGCAGCGTGACGAGAGCCGCGGTGCTCATGCGAAGATCGTCCTGAAGTCCGACTACGACAAGATGGACGATCAGCTCAAGGAAGCCCTCACGAAGAAGTACGGCAAGTTCCACTTCGATGCTGAGACGGGCCGTGGCACGACGGATGACGGCAACGACGACCTCGTGTTCTTCGAGCGTAACGATAAAGAGTTCATGCGTACGACCATCGTCACGTTCGACCAGGAGAAGGAAGAGCCGGTTGTTTCCTACCGTGAATTCGAACACTCTCTTATCAAGCCGCGTCTGCGTAACTATGCCGTAGCTAAGAAAGAGTAAGAGGGAGGACAAATAGAAATGGCAGAACAGAAAAAAGTCAGAATCATCGTCGAGCGCCAGGACGGCCCGAAAGAGAAGCCGTACAACCAGGAGTTCGAAGTAGACTATCGTCCGGGCCTCAACATCGTTGCAGCCCTGATGGAAATCCAGAAGAACCCGGTGACCGTCGACGGCAAGAAAGTCGCTCCGGTAACTTGGGAGTGCAACTGCCTCGAGAAGGTCTGCGGCGCCTGCATGATGGTCATCAATGGCAAGGCACGCCAGGCTTGCTGCACGCTCGTTGATACGCTCAAGCAGCCGATTCACCTGCAGCCGGCACGCACGTTCCCGGTTATCCGCGACCTGCTCATCGACCGCTCCGTCATGTTCGAGAGCCTCAAGCGCATCCATGGCTGGGTCGAAGTCGATGGTACCTGGGAAGTCAAGGATGCTCCAATCCAGAATCCGTACACGGCTCAGACGGCTTACGAGATTTCGCACTGCATGACCTGCGGCTGCTGCCTCGAAGCCTGCCCGAACGTTGGCCCGCAGTCCGACTTCATCGGACCGGCTCCGACGGTACAGGCTTATCTCTTCAACCTCCATCCGCTCGGAAAGTTCGACGCTCCGAAGCGCCTGAACGCCTTGATGGAGAAGGGCGGCATCACGAGTTGCGGCAACAGCCAGAACTGTGTCGAGGCTTGCCCGAAGAACATCAAGCTGACGACGTATCTCGCACAGCTTAACCGCGATGTCAACAAGCAGGCACTGCGCAACATCTTCGACAAATAATCTCTGACGACTTGGTCACATCTGGGGACTGCCCTGCAGAGCATAGCTTTGCAGGGCAGTCCTTTTGCATTGCTTGATTATTTTTGATGGATTCGCTATGATAGTAGTAATATACTGTGTAGGAATAGTGAAGATACGGAGGGAATTTCATTGTCACGCGATAAATCCCAGGAAGACATCACGCTTTTAGGCAAGAAAAATGTCAAATACCATTACGATTACTGCCCGGAAATCCTTGAGACGTTCGAGAACCGTCATCCGGATAACGATTACTGGGTCAAGTTCAATTGCCCGGAGTTCACGGCACTCTGCCCCATCACGGGACAGCCGGATTATGCGACCATCTACATCTCGTATGTCCCGGGAAAGAAGATGGTTGAGAGCAAATCCCTGAAGCTTTACCTCGTGAGCTTCCGCAACCATGGCGATTTCCATGAGGATGTCGTCAATGTCATCATGAAGGACCTCATTGCGCTCATGGATCCGAAATATATCGAGGTCTGGGGCAAGTTCCTGCCGCGCGGCGGCATTTCCATCGATCCCTACGCCAATTACGGCCGTCCGGGCACGAAGTATGAGAAGCTGGCCGAGCACCGTTTCATGGAACATGACCTCGTCGCCATGGACAAGGTCGATAACCGCTGATAATGCAAGGGATGAAGGGATGAAGGAATGAAACGTCAAAAGCGCATTGCGCTGGTGAATGATATCACGGGGTTCGGCCGCTGCTCGGTGACCGTGGAGCTGCCGCTCATCTCGGCCATGAAGATTCAGGCGTGTCCGCTGCCGACGGCTATCCTGTCCGTCCATACGGGATTCCCGGATCATTATCTCGATGATTATACGGCCCGCATGAAACCGTATATGGAGAGCTGGCAGCGCAACCATCTGGATTTTGATGGCATCTGCACGGGATTTCTGGGCTCTGCCGAACAGATTGCCATCGTGCTGGATTTCATCCGGCGCTTCAAGAAAGATGGCACGCGCGTCATGGTCGATCCGGTCATGGGCGATTACGGCAGGCTTTATCCTTCGTATACGCAGGAGATGTGCGACAAGATGCGCAGCCTGCTGCAGGTGGCTGACCTCGTGACGCCGAATCTTACGGAAGCCTGCCAGCTGCTCGATATCCCGTATCCGGAGAATGGGGAAGTGAGCGATGAAGAACTCCAGCAGATGGCTTCGTCTCTGGCTGCACGCGGGCCGCGGCAGATCGTCATCACGGGACTTCACGAAGCGGATACCATTAAGAATTTTCTCTATGAAGATGGCAGGACGGCCATCATCCGGGCGGAAAAGATCGGCGGCGACCGCTCCGGCAGCGGTGATGCCTTCGCGGCCATTGTCGCTGCCAGCCTGATCCGCGGCGAAGCACTCGAGCCGGCCGTACAGCGCGCTGCGGATTTCATCAGCCGCTGCCTTGCTTATGCCGTAGAGCTCGACCTGCCGTGGAATTACGGCCTGCCATTTGAAGAATACCTGACAGAACTGCATTGAGCCGTTTTGTCTGCAGAAAGCAACAAGAAGATAGGTGGTAATGAAGATGATTGTTTATGCAACGCATGCCGGCGGCAAATACCTGCCGCTTGAGGAATCCCTGCGCGTCCAGCCGGAGGGCAGGCGCAATCTCTATGTCAATATCACGAACCGCTGCAATTGCGCCTGCACCTTCTGCCTGCGCACGATGAAGCATATGGCGGAGCAGTCCACGCTCTGGCTCAAACGCGAACCGACCGTGGCTGAAGTGGAGCGGGCTTTGGATGAAGTTCCCTGGGAGTACATCAAGGAAGTTGTCTTTTGCGGCTTCGGTGAGCCGACGATGCGGCTTGATGATCTGCTGACTCTTTTGCACTATGTCAAGAAGACGCACCCTGATCTGCCGACGCGCCTCAACACCAATGGTCTTGGTGAGCTTGAGAACGGACGCGTCTTTGCCGCTGATTTCAAAGGAATCCTCGATACGGTTTCCATCAGCCTCAACGCTTCCAATGCACAGCGCTATTACGAGCTCACGCGGGCGAAGTTTGGCGAGAAGTCGTATGAGGCGATGCTGACATTTGCCGAGCATTGCAAGCCGTATGTGCCGCATGTCGTTCTGACCATTGTCGACCATGTCGAGGGTCCCGATGAGATTGCAAGATGCAAGGCAATCTGTGAGCAGCGTGGCCTGACATTGCGCGTGCGTCCCTATGAAGATTCCTGATGCGGGGAAATGGCAATAAAAAAGCGGCTCGTATTCTCTCTGTAATACGAGCCGCTTTATATGTAGATTACCATAGATATTTGTGATCCTTCTCTTTTTCAATATTCTGTTGTCGACCTGTAAAATTTCTTCGCGATTAGAAATTCTACCAATATCTCATGCTCAGCTGAAACAACTGTGATGTCAAATCACCTTGTTGTAAAATCGTGTACACATCTGGTTCATCTTCGGAACGTTACCGATAACGATAGGAGATACCGACTACCACTCTCGATGGAACGTAGATGAAACTCGTTTACTTACCCAGGGTTGCTTTCCTTCAGTCCATCGCGCTGACGTTGCGCTCCAAACTTCCACTGGCATCGAGCACGACTGGCGGCCCCTGGCCATCATTACGTGCATACCCCGCCGTTGCGGATATTCTTGTACTTCAACAATGCGCTTGCTAGTCAGGATGGAAAGAAGTCTTGCGATACATAATCTTCAATAACCACCCACATCCTTTCGTGTAAGGTTTTGAAGAGAGCCTCTTTCGGCAGGACAGGCACCGTACCTCATTTCGACCTCCAGGACTACTCTGCGGTGGTCTGCATGTCCATCTCCTCTTTACACTTATATTATAGCATTACTATCAGATAATTGCAATACTTCTGATATAAATTTGAGAAGAATTTTCTTTGCCGCAGGATGGACAGAATCGATTCTGCACAAATTGCGGATCAAGGGCGATGGATTCAGGAAAAATATAAGATTCTGTCGTATTTTGTAGTATAATGGAAGTAATACCAAAGGGAAAGAAGGGCCTGTCCTATGAAACATCTGATCATCGTGCGAGGAGGCGGTGAGATTGCCAGCGGCATCATCCATTGCCTGCACTGTGCCGGTTTTCGCGTACTCGTGCTCGAACAGAAAAAGCCGACGGCCACGCGCCGCAAGGTATCGTTTTCCGATGCCATGTACCGTGGTGAAGCCGAGGTGGAGCGCGTGACCTGCTATCGCGCCAAGACGCTGCCGGAAGCGGCGAAGCGTCTCAAGAAAGGCGAAGTCATCATGATGGCCGACCCCGAGGCCAAGTGCGTGGCCGAGCTGCACCCGGATGTGCTGGTCGATGCTATTCTGAACCATCAGCCTACGGGAACAAACAAGGGGATGGCGACACATACGATTGCTCTGGGGCCTGGCTTTTGTGCCGGACGCGATGTCGATGTGGTCGTAGAGACGGGCCGCGGGCACAACCTCGGCCGCCTAATCTATGAAGGCTACTCGTCAAAGGATCCTGACCATGGGAATGGCACGGTCGATGCGTCGCCGAATCTCGATCATCTGGTCTTTTCGCCGGCTGATGGCCGCATCGAGGTCCTGCGCACGATTTCTCTCGTGGTCAAGAAGGGCGAGCCAATCGCGCATCTTCATACGAAGGAGGGCAAGACAATCGAGATCGAAGCGACGATTGACGGCGTGCTGCGTGGCATCATCTACGATGGTGTGAAAGTGGCTGCCGGGCAGAAGATCGCGGATATCCATCCGACGATGGGACAGGAAGAATGCTATACGATATCGGACAAGGCCCGCTGCATCGGCGGCTCCGTACTCGAGGCAGTCATGGCCTGGCAGAGCAAGAAGCCGAAATATCGCTTCTTCTGAGGTTCTGGCCATTGCGGTACGAGCTGAGACAGCGGCCTGGAAAGGAGCGTCATGACTCGGTTTTCCTTATGGCAGCCGCTGCTGGATTTCTTGTTTCCTCCGCATTGCCCACTCTGTCATGCGTATGTGGAGACGCGCGGTTCGTGGTGCCCGGCCTGCCTGAAACGGGCTGGCGGCGTACACCGGTTGGTTTTGCCGGCTCCCTTAAAAGGAATCGTCCGTTCTGCCTGGGCGCTTGGCGTCTATCGCGGCGGCCTGCGCAGCCTGGTCCATGATCTCAAATACCGGCGCCGGCGCAGTGCACTGCCGTATATCGATACGTATCTTTGTCATGTGCAGCAGGATATTCATCTGCCGCCTGATCTTGAGGTTGCGGTGCCTGTGCCGCTGCATGCGGCGCGGGAACGGGAACGCGGCTTCAATCAGGTGGAGGCCATATTTGATCGATTCCTGACTGCCAGGAATCTGCCGTCTGAGCGCCTGCTGCGACGGCAGTCCGCCACCCGTCCTCTCTATGCGCTGCAGCCTCACGAGCGGCGCCGTGTCCTGCAGCATGCCTTCGTGCCTGAGCCGGGGGCTGCGATTGCCGGACGTCATCTCCTGCTGCTTGACGATATCCTGACGACAGGGACTACGATGGCAGCCTGTGCCCGGGTGCTCCATGAGGCAGGAGCCGCTTCCGTTGACGTACTTGTGTTTACAAGCGACTTTGGGAGATTAAATTGTCGTTAATGATTGTAAACTTGTATACAATTGATGTATAATAGAGGAATCTTACGCGAGTTTTTTGTTGGAGCCAATATGGCGAAGGTACAAGGGGGCATTCGATTGAAGATGAATGGTGCTCAGGCCGTCCTTACGAGCCTGAAGAAAGAAGGCGTGGATATGGTCTTCGGGTATCCCGGAGGCGCTGTGCTCACGTTATACGATGCGGTTTATAAGATGAATTTCCCGCATACGCTGACGCGTCACGAACAGGGCGCTGTCCATGCGGCTGACGGCTATGCGCGCGCGACGGGCAAAGTCGGCGTGGTCTTTGCCACGTCGGGCCCTGGTGCAACGAACCTCATCACGGGGATTGCAACAGCTTGCACGGATTCGGTACCACTCGTCTGCATCACGGGACAGGTCGGCAATGCCTCCATCGGCAAGGATTCCTTCCAGGAGGCGGATATCTGCGGCATCACGACGCCCATCACGAAACACAATTACCTCGTCAAGGATGTACACAATCTGCCGCGCATCATCAAGGAAGCGTTCTACATTGCCCGCACGGGCCGTCCGGGCCCAGTCGTCATCGATATTGCCAAGGATGTCTTCGATGCGAAGTTTGACTACGAATATCCGGAATCGGTTCATCTGCGCGGCTACAAGGGCGAGTGCGCCGGCAGGGAAGAGGACATCGATGACGTCATCGCAGCTTTGCGCAAGGCAAAGAAACCGCTGGTCTTCACGGGCGGCGGCGTGACGATCTCCAATACGTCAGAAGATCTCTGCGCCATCATCGAGCGTCTGGGCGTGCCTTCGACGGCGACGCTGCTGGGTATCGGCACGATCCCGGCTGATATGAAAGGCTATCTGGAATTTGCCGGCATGCATGGCTCGTATGCGGCAAACATGGCCATCCAGCAGTGCGATCTCTTGCTCTGCGTCGGCATGCGCTTCAGCGACCGCGTGACGGGCAAGGTTTCGGAGTTTGCCCCGCATGCCAAGATCGTTCATTTCGACATCGATCCGGCGGAAATCAACAAGAATGTGACGGCGGATATCAGCGTGATCGGCGATCTCAGCTGGGCACTGCCGCTCCTGCGCAGCAAGCTCGAAGCGGCAGAGGATGATTTCCCGGCCCGCTATGCACCGTGGCTGGCCCATGCCATCGAGATGACGGGCGAGCACCCCTTCGGCTATCAGGAGGAAGGCGACCTCATCAAGCCGGGTGCCGTGATTGAGAAGATCAGCCAGCTGTCGGACAAGGACACGATTGCCGTTACCGACGTTGGCCAGCATCAGATGTGGGCTGCGCAGTTCTTCAAGGTCTACAAGCCGCGTCATTTCCTGACCTCCGGCGGCCAGGGCACGATGGGCTACGGCCTGCCAGCTGCCATGGGCGCCAAGGTCGGCTGCCCGCAGAGCCGCGTCATCCTCTTCTCGGGTGACGGCAGCATCATGATGAACTGCCAGGAGTTTGCGACGATTGCCGATGAGGGGATTGACGTCAAGGTCGTCGTGATCCATAACTGCATCCTCGGCATGGTAGGCCAGTGGCAGCGCCTGTTCTACAATCATCATTATTCCCATTCGGAACTCAAGGGCAAGACGGATTTCGTGAAGCTGGCTGAAGCGATGGGCGTCAAGGGATATCGCCTGACGAAGAAGCAGGAGCTCACGACGCGCCTGCCGGAGATCCTCGCACAGCCGGGTCCTGTCCTCATCGACGTGCTCGTGCCGGAAGAGGAGAATGTCCTGCCGATGGTACCGGGCGGCAAGCGCCTGGATCAGATGGTGCTCGGCAATCTTTGAGGAACCGTTGTGTCATGGCGCCGGGTGACGCCATGGCTGCCATAGAAAGGGGTTTTATGATGAAAAAATATCTGCTGGCCGTCCTCGTCGACGATAAGCCGGGAGTTCTGACACATGTATCGGGACTCATCAGCCGCAGAGCATTCAATATCGAAAGCATTTCGGCCGGTTATACGGAAGATGCGGATGTCACGCGCATCAACATTGTGGTTTCGGTAGAATCGGAGAATGAGCTCTACCAGGTCATCAATCAGCTCAGCAAGCTCATCGATGTCATCAAGATCGTCAATCTCAGCGAGGCGGATTCCATTGAGCGCGAGCTCGTGCTCATCAAGGTTGCCGCGACGCGTGAGAATCGCGCGGACATCATCAATGTGGTCAACATCTTCCGTGCCAACATCGTCGATGTGACGCCGCAGGATGTCGTCATTGAATTGACGGGTGCACAGAATAAGATCGATGCACTCTGTGATGTCATGAAGGAGTACGGCATCATCGAGATTGCCCGCACAGGGGCCATCGCGATTTCCCGCGGTCCGGTCCCCGTCAAGGACATGTGAACACGCTGGTGTGGAAGCGTTACAATCCCTGCTGTGGCTTGCTCCAGCAGGGATTTTTTTACGTTCTTATTTTTGATAATGATAACCAGTCGTGTTATTATGGAAAGGAAATAGAGAGTGCAGTCCCCGCCAATATGGGTAATAAGCAGTCTGCATATTATATATACGATGATATGTGAAGGAGGATGGATGAGATGTTCCAGAAGACAGATTTTTGGATTGGTCTTGCTGTTGGTGCAGTAGCCGGTATCTTCGGCTATCGCTTCATGCAGGAGCGCGAGCAGCAGATGGCCGCTCTTCAGCCGGCCGCTCCGACTGGCGAAGTTCCCCTTGCTGAGCTTCAGCGTCAGAAGGAAGAACTGGAAGACCTGATTGCAGCTCAGGAAGCCAAGAAAAACTGATTGTTTTGCATGAGACAAGGGAGACTGCCAGCTTTGCGGCAGTCTCTTTCTGTACATGCCATTGTGGTTTTAGGGAGGAAATACGATTGAATTTCATGGGAAATCTGCAGATTCCTACGAATACCCTGGATTTATTCATCCGCTCGGTCGAGATCTCATCTTATCTGCCGGGCCGTGTGCGTCTTCACAGCAAGAAGCTCATCGGCAATCCCGGCCTGGAACAGCAGGTGCAGCAGCAGCTCGGTGCATTCCGGGAAATTGAGCGCGTGGAGACGAACACGGTGACGGGCTCCATCCTCATCCATTATGTGCCTGGGATCCTGCGCACGAACCGTGATTTGCGCAAAGTTGAAGAATATATCATGACACATGCGAGGAGGAGGTAAGCCATGTCTTATGTATCTGGTTTCATGATGGGCGCCGCCATTGGCAAGAGCATCCGTCAGATGCTGGGAGGTCGTCAGTCAGGAGCTTGTGCGCCGCGCGTTTCGGCACGCCGGGCACATTTTTCCCGTCCGGTGCGCAGTAAGGCTGTGCCGGACGGGCTCGAGCTCGTTTCCGCTTTGCCGGGCCGCCGGCGTTACCAGGCTGCTGTCATTTCCGCAGGACTGGCGAGTATCCTCGAGGAAAATCTTTCACGCCTGGATTTTGTCAGGAGCGTGGAGGTCAATGCCTTAAGCGGCAGCATCCTGTTCTGCTTCGAGGAGGCGGATGCACTGAAGATTGAAGGCCTGGCAGCCTGGCTGCGTGATCATATCTTTGGGCACAGGGGCCGCGCAGATACAGAAGACCGGCTGCCGGATGAGTCGCACGCGGGCAGTGTCACGCGCAGCATCCGCGGCTCGGCCCGCGCTTTTTCCGCCTGGATCAAGCACAGCACGGGCGGCTTGTTTGACATGAGTTCTCTGGCCTCCCTGCTGTTTGGCCTGCGCGGCCTGCGCAAGATGATTATGACACAGACTTCGCCATCAGGCGCGCAGATGCTCTGGTGGGCCTTGTCACTGATGAGAGGTTGGCGAACGGTATAATGTACGGAAGTTGTTATTTTAATCTGCAGGCCAGCCTGCCGCGCGAAGAGCGCGCAAGGCTGGCGGCAGCCATACGCCGCTACCGCATGGTCAAGGCCGTGACGGTAGCGGAGCGGCGCATTCAGATCTGGTATCAGGGACGCCTGCCGGTACGGGAAATCCAGCGCCTGGCCATCGAGACGGTCGAACACGTCAGGGAAGCAGCCATCAAACCGGCTGACCGCCTCGCGGAGTACCGCCGTGATGCCTTGTTCTCGCTTGCGAGCTTTGCCGGCATGGAAGTCCTGCGCCGCACGCAGCCGCAGCTCTTCCTGAGCCTCAAGGTCGTCAGGAGCCTGCTCGTGCTCGGCATTGCCCGCAAGTTCATCCAGAATGGCATACAGGGCATGGTCAAGGATCATCAGCCCAATGCTGATACACTGACGGCGACGGCTGTCATCGCTTCGGTACTGGCCGGCAAGCCGGAATCGAGCCTGACGCTGCTTGCCATTTCCAACGGTGCGGAAATGCTGACGAGCTACGCGGCAGAACGCGCGCGCAGCCATATTTCCGGCCTGCTCTCGATCGATCAGCGCTACGTATGGCTCGTCGATGGAGAGGTCGAGCGCAAGGTACCCGTCGAAGAGGTCAAAGCCGGCGATGTCATCGCCGCGCATACCGGTGAGAAGATTGTCATCGATGGCCGCGTCATCTCCGGCGATGCCGCCATCAATCAGGCATCGATCACAGGTGAGTCCAATCCGGCCATGAAGCACAAGGGCTCGCCCGTATATGCGGGCTCTGTCGTCGAAGCCGGTGAGCTCGTCATTGCCGTGGAGAAAGTCGGCAAGGATACGAGCCTTGCGCACATCGTCCATCTCGTCGAGGAAGCGCAGACGCGCAAGGCGCCGGTGCAGAACTTTGCCGACCAGATGGCCAATTTCCTCGTGCCGGTGTCGTTCCTCGGTGCAGCCATCGTTTATGGCGCGACGCGGGACTGGCAGCGTGTCCTGAATCTCCTGTTCATCGACTTTTCCTGCGGCCTCAAGCTTTCGACAGCCACGGCCATCTCGGCTGCCATCGGCGCGGCCGCGAAGCGCGGTATTCTCGTCAAGGGCGGCAACTACATCGAGGCCCTGGCCGAGACGGATACCGTTGTGCTCGACAAGACGGGCACGCTGACGGTGGGCGTGCCGCAGATTTCCTTTGTCAAGACCGCGCAGGGCGTCACGGAGAAGGAGACGGTTCTGCTCGCCGCTTCGGCGGAGCTGCATTCCGTTCATCCGCTGGCCGTTGCCATTCAGAAATACGTCAAGGAGAAGAACTGGGAGACGCCGCATCATAAGACTTCGAAGACCATCGTGGCGCGCGGCATGCAGGCGGAAGTGCCTGATTTTGAGGGCTTCCACGGCGGCGTGGTCCGCGTGGGCAGCAAGAAATTCCTTGCCGAGCATGGCATCACGGATCCCGAAACGCTCGATGCGGGACTCACGAGCAAGAATCTCCTCTACGTGGCTCGCGATGAACAGCTCATCGGCGTCATCGGCATCGAGGATCCGATTCGTCCCAAGATGAAGAAGACGCTCAATCAAATGCGCCGCTACGGCATTGATGAAATCGTCATGCTCACGGGTGACAGCAAGCCGGTCGCACAGGAAGTGGCCCGCAGCATGGACATCGATTCCTATTATGCGGAAATCCTGCCGGAGGATAAATCCGATTATGTCAACAAGCTCAAGCAGCACGGCACGGTCATGATGGTCGGCGATGGCATCAACGATGCGCCGGCGCTGGCCTTTGCCGACGTCGGCGTGTCACTCGGCGGCCGCCAGACGGATATCGCCGCGGAGTCTTCGGCTGTCACGATTCATTCGGAGGACCCGTCGAGACTCATGGAGGCTCTGCAGCTCGGCCGCCGCACGATGGATCTCGTGCATCAGAACTTCATGGCGACGATCCTCGTCAACAGTGCGGCGATGCTCCTCGGAGCACTCGGACGCATCAATCCCTTGTGGGCAGCCGTCATCCACAACACGGCTACACTGGCTGTCGTGCTCAACAGCTGCCGCATCCTGCGGCCCGAGCAGCGCGCCTTTGTTCGCCGCAAGCGCCGTTGATTCTCTTCATTCTCAAATCATGATTTTTTGGACAGGCTGTCTGCCGCGCGTGTGTTCCCCGCGGCAGACAGCCTGCTTTTTGCGTTGTTTGACGCGATGGTTATTGTTTCTAATTCAGCGGAATTTTTACACAATAAAAAAATTACTTGCACTTTATGATAATAACAAGTATACTGTATTTATAGACGTTCTTTTTCTTAGCATTTTCTGCTTATAGGGAAGCGGACATCTGAAGTTTATTTCTATTTTTAGTAAGGGGATTATCTTATGGAATACCAAGACAAGACACTCACGTGCAAAGAATGTGGTAAAGAATTCATCTTCACCGCTGGTGAGCAGGAATTTTATGCTGAGAAAGGCTTTGAGAACGAACCAGCACGCTGCCGTGATTGCCGCGACAAGCGCCGCCGCAGCCGTGAGGGCGGTGAGCAGCGCAAGATGTACAAGGTCGTCTGCGCAGACTGCGGCAAGGAAACGGAGGTTCCGTTCGAGCCGAAGAACGATCGTCCGGTATACTGCCGCGACTGCTTCAACAAGAGACGCGCACAGTAATCGCATAAAGAAAGACAGGAACCGCAGGGATCTCTCTTGCGATTCTTTATGCAGCATGCTATAATAAACATGCATATGAGCAACGAAGCCCGGGAATGCGTTTCCGGGCTTTCTTTTGTGAAAGGCGATTATTTTGAGAGAGAGGGATTTTGTATGAAGATGAAAAAATTACTGGCTCTCGCAGCTGCCTGTGTCTTCGCTGTTACGGCATTTGCCGGCTGCGGCGGCAATGGCGGGAGCTCCAGCAGCAGTTCCAGCGCGAAGGTCCTGAAGGTTGGTTCTTCCATCGACTTCGCTCCATTCGAGTTCCAGGATGAAGGCCAGAAGGAATACCAGGGCTTCGATATGGATCTCATCCGCGCCGTCGGCAAGGAGATGGGCTACGATGTCGAGATTCAGAACATCGGCTTTGATGGCCTGATCCCGGCCCTGCAGGCCAAGAACATCGATGTCATCATTTCCGGCATGACGATCAACGATGAGCGCAAGGAAAACGTACTCTTCTCGGATCCCTATTATCAGTCCGGCCTGACGATGGTTGTCCGCGCCGATGAGCAGGGCATCAAGAGCTTCCAGGACCTCAAGGGCCACAAGGTTGCGGTCCAGATCGGCACGACGAGTGCTGAGGCCGTCAAGAAGCTCGGCGGCGTCGAGGTCAAGGAGCTCAACACGCCGGCTGACTGCTTCATGGAACTCAAGGCCAATGGTGTCGATGCTGTTGTCAACGACCGTCCGGTCAATGATTACTACATCACCAAGAGCGGTGAGACGGGTGTCAAGGCTCTGCCGGAGCGCCTGACGGCTGAGGATTACGGCATTGCCCTCGCCAAGGACAATACGGAACTCCAGACGAAGATCAACGACGCACTCAAGAAGCTCAAGGAGAACGGCGAGTACGACAAGATCTATGCAAAATGGTTCGGTGAGCAGAAATAATCACGAATCCTGCATAAAAAAACACCAAGCCTGATGGCTTGGTGTTTTTCTTTCTATATAAAATATGCGTTGACAGGCCATACGACAGGAAATATAATTAAGTACAGGTTTTTCTTTTTTCGTTGAATAAATATAACTCGAAATGGTAAGGTGAGAGTACATGCATTTCAATTTTGACCTGGTGGTGAACTCCTTCCCACTGCTGCTGGTGGGTGCAGGAGTTACCATCAAGATTACGGCGCTGTCCGTAGCACTCGGCGTCATCATCGGCCTCTTTGTCGGCATCGCGCGCATATCGCGCATCAAGATTTTACGCGTGCTGTCGGCTGTCTATGTCGATTTCTTCCGTGGCACTCCGCTGCTCGTGCAGATCTTCCTCGTTTACTTCGCGCTGCCGGTCATTACGGGCCAGCGCGTCGATCCGTTTGTCGCCGCCATCGGTTCCTGCGGCATCAACTCCGGTGCATACGTAGCAGAGATCTTCCGCGCCGGCATCCAGTCCATCGACAAGGGGCAGATGGAAGCCGGCCGTTCCCTCGGCATGACGTGGGTACAGACGATGCGCTACATCATTGTGCCACAGGCCTTCAAGCGCGTCATCCCGCCGCTCGGCAATGAGTTCATCGCCTTGTTGAAGGATTCGTCACTCGTATCGGTCATCGGCTTTGAAGAGCTCACGCGCCGTGGTCAGCTCATCATCGCCAAGACGTACGGTTCCCTGGAAATCTGGATCAGTGTAGCGGTCATCTACCTGGCCATGACGCTGACGATTTCCCGCTTTGTCGCTTATCTCGAGAGGAGGTATCAGACGGATGATCGCCATTGAGAATCTGAAGAAATCATTCGGTGAGGTGGAGGTCCTGAAGGGCATTGACCTCGATATCAAGGAAAAGGAAGTCGTGGTCATCATCGGTCCGTCCGGTTCCGGCAAGAGCACCCTGCTGCGCTGCATGAATTACCTGGAACAGCCGACGTCCGGCAAGGTCAGCGTCGATGGCATCGTCCTCGACGGCGAGGCCAACATCAATAAGGTGCGTGAGGAAGTCGGCATGGTATTCCAGCGCTTCAACCTCTTCCCGCATATGACGGTGCTCCAGAATATCATGCTTGCACCGATGAAGGTCCGCCACATCAAGAAGGAGGAGGCTGAGGAGACGGCCAAGACCCTCCTCGCCCGCGTCGGCCTGGCAGACAAGGCGGATTCGTATCCGAACCAGCTTTCAGGCGGTCAGCAGCAGCGCGTGGCCATCGCCCGTGCCCTTGCCATGAAGCCGAAGGTCATGCTTTTCGACGAGCCGACCTCGGCGCTCGATCCTGAGATGGTCGGCGAAGTTCTCGATGTCATGCGCAAACTGGCGGAAGAGGGCATGACGATGGTCATCGTCACGCACGAGATGGGCTTTGCCCGTGAAGTCGGCGACCGCCTGCTGTTCGTCGACGACGGCCGCATCATCGAGCAGGGTGATCCGAAGGAAGTATTTGAGCATCCGCAGGAGGAGCGCACGCGCTCGTTCCTCTCGAAAGTCCTCTGATCCTCGAACAAATGTATAAGACCCTCTTATGATCCTCATATCGTAATGTAATTTGACAGTTGCATGGCGAGTCAGTATAATTGGAATTAATCAGCATCGTGCTGATTCGGGAGGCTGTTTTGGCCTCGGTTACATTGTTTTAGGGGGAATCATTATGGTTGGCAAAGTAAAATGGTTCAGCGCTGAGAAAGGCTACGGCTTCATTGCACGTGAAGACGGCGATGATGTGTTCGTTCACTTCTCCGCGATCCAGGATGAAGGCTTCAAGACGCTCAACGAGGGTCAGGGTGTCGAATTCGACATCGTTGAAGGTGCAAGAGGTCCGCAGGCAGCGAATGTCATCAAGACGGCCTGACAATATTTGTCTTTAACCAGCCCAGGCTTTGGCCTGGGCTTTCGTTTTGCATTTTTTGTTTTTTTTTAATGAAATATTCCGATTTCAAGCAGGGATTCGTGAGGCCTTGGCGAATACATATCATATAATCAGAAGCAATCCCCTGTCGGACCAGGCTTCTTGTATAGGATATCATGCAGCGGCATTCTCCGCTGCAGAAATAAGAAAGGGGATGTGTCTTATGGCAACATTCACTGTAAGAGGCAAGAATATCGAGATCACTCCGTCCCTGCGGGAATATGTGGAGAAACGTGTCGGCAAAGTCACGAAATACTTCGATAATGTCGGCAACATCACGGTGCTCCTGACGGTGTCGAAAGGCCGTCATACGGTTGAGGTGACAGTGCCGATCCAGGGCGGCGTGCTGCTTCGCGGTGAGGAATCGACGATGGATATGTACACCTCAATCGATCTCGTGGTGGAGAAGCTCGAGCGTCAGATCCACAAACAGAAGACGAAACTTGCCCGCCGCTTCCGTGCCGGTGGTTTCAAGGCCGACGAGTTCAAGTCGACGCCGCTTCCGGATGTGCGGGATGAAGGCGATACGTACAATGTCGTCAAGACGAAGCACTTTATTGTGAAACCGATGGATGTTCAGGAAGCCATCATGCAGATGAATCTCCTGAACCACAACTTCTTTGTATTCCGCGATGCGGAGACGGAGGATGTCAATGTCGTCTATCGCCGCAACGATGGCAATTATGGTCTGATTGAGTCGAGTAACTGACACAACCCCATATCGCATGCGCGCATGAATTTCTGCAGGGCCGCCGCATCCAGACAGATGGATGCAGCGGCCCTTTTCCATGCCGGCAGGGAACGGCTTTATCCTGATTTGCCAGCATCGAGGGAGCTGCGGTATAATAAAACTCATTCATATATAGTTGACGCAGCAGGATAAGGGAAAGGAAGGCATGAGAGGATGAAGCGAGTAATCATCAATGCGGATGATTTTGGCCGCCACGCCGCCATCAATGAGGCCGTGGAGCTGGGGGTCATGCACGGTTGTCTGCGTTCGGCCACGGTCATGGCCGGAGGCGGTGCGTTTGAAGGTGCCATCGACATCGCAAGGCGTCACTCGGAACTCGGCCTGGGCATCCACTTTACGCTGGTCGATGACAAACCGGTTCTTCCGCCCTCGGAGGTGCCAAGCCTTGTCACGCCGGACGGACGCTTTTATGATAATCACCTGCTCTTCGTCAAGCATTATCTGCGCGGCGGCGTGCGCCTTGAGGAGGTGCGTGCGGAACTCGGTGCACAGCTTCGGAAGGTAGAGCGCACGGGCGTGCCGCTCTCGCATGCGGACAGTCATCAGCATATGCATACGCTGCCGGGAATCCTCCGCGTCGTGCTGGATCTTTGCGGGCAGGGGGGCATCAAGGCCATGCGTGCGCCGCGCACGCCTCTCCTGGCCGGGGATTTCGGCGGGGCCGGTCAGCTTATCGGGCGTCTGGGGCTCGGGACCCTGGCGCGCCTGGCAGCTTTTTGCGCCAAGCGCCATCACATCGCTGTGCCGGATCACTTTGGCGGCATTGTGGCGGGCGAGGCCGTCAGTGAACCCTTTCTCATCAAGACTTTGCAGGGTTTGTCTTCCGGCACGACGGAAATTATGATGCATCCGGGCACGAAGAATGCGCCTTTGCAGGAAGCCTGCCGCTGGCAGCATGACTTTGAGGCTGAGCTTGCGGCCATCCTTTCGCCGAAGGTCAGGGCCGTGCTGGCCCAGGAAAAGATAGAGGCCGTGAATTTCCGCACCTTGTATGAGAAAACGCGGGCTTGACGCGGTCCGGGCGCTTCATTGACTTCTATTCGGCAGTCTGATAATATTGTAAGGTAGGTTAACTGTAGGACAGGACGTACTGTCCACACCGGACATGAAGGAGTGATTTGGTTGCTGGGATTCATCAAACGATTCTTAGGTGACAATAACGATAAAGAAATTGCCCGTTACCGCAAGGTGGTCGAGAAGATCAATGCGCTGGAGCCTCAGATGCAGGGGCTGACGGACGATAAGCTGACGGGCTATACGAATATATTCCGTGAGCGCATCGCGAACGGCGAAACGCTCGAAGATATCCTGCCGGAAGCGTTTGCCGTGGTGCGCGAGGGATCGCGCCGCGTGCTCGGCATGCGCCATTTCGATGTACAGCTCATTGGCGGCATGTGCCTGCATGAGGGCAAGATCGCCGAGATGCGCACCGGTGAAGGCAAGACGCTCGTCGCGACGCTGCCGGTTTACCTCAATGCGCTGACGGGGAAAGGTGTTCATGTCATCACGGTCAACGATTACCTGGCACGCCGCGACAGCGAGGAGATGGGCCGTCTTTACCGGTACCTCGGCCTGACGGTTGGCCTCGTCGTACACGATATGGATTTCCCGGAGCGCAAATTCGCCTACAGCCGCGACATCACCTTCGGCACGAACAACGAGTTCGGTTTCGACTACCTGCGCGACAACATGGTCATCTATCCTGAGCAGATGGTACAGCGCGATCTGCATTATGCCATCGTCGATGAGGTGGATTCCATTCTCATCGATGAGGCGCGTACACCGCTCATCATCTCGGGCCCCGGTGCCAAGTCGACGGATATGTATGCCGTCATGGCCAAGGCCGTGGCCGGCCTCAAGGAAGGCATCGACTACACGGTCGATGAGAAGCAGAAGACGGTTGCGCCTGCCGACAACACGATCCCGAAGGTCGAGAAGATTCTCGGCATCAACAACCTCTATGCACCGGAGAACATCGAGCTCTCACATTGCTTCACGGCTGCCCTGCGCGCCAAGGCACTCATGAAGCGCGACCGCGATTACGTCGTGCGCAACGGCGAGATTATCATCGTCGATGAATTCACGGGCCGCCTCATGGAAGGCCGCCGCTATTCCGACGGCCTGCACCAGGCCATTGAGGCCAAGGAGGGCGTCAAGATTCAGCGCGAAAGCCAGACGCTCGCCACCATCACGTTCCAGAACTACTTCCGCATGTACGAGAAGCTTGCGGGCATGACGGGTACGGCCAAGACGGAAGAGGACGAGTTCCTCAAGATCTACAATCTGCCGGTCATCGTGGTGCCGACGAACAAGCCGGTCATCCGCATCGATTACCCGGATCTCATCTATAAGACGAAGCGCGCGAAGTACAAGGCGGTCGGACGGGCTGTCGAAGACCTTCACCGCAAGGGGCAGCCAGTCCTCATCGGCACGACGTCCATCACGCAGTCGGAAGAACTCAGCGCCATCCTTCATAAGCACGGCATTCCCCACAATGTCCTCAACGCCAAGTTCCATGAGAAGGAAGCGGAAATCATCGCCGGTGCCGGTCAGAAGGGCGCGGTGACGATCGCGACGAACATGGCTGGCCGCGGTACGGATATCAAGCTCGGCGAGGGTGTGCCGGAGCTCGGCGGCCTCTTTATCATCGGTACGGAGCGCCACGAATCCCGCCGCATCGACAATCAGCTGCGCGGCCGTGCCGGCCGTCAGGGCGATCCGGGTGCTTCGCGCTTTTATCTGTCGCTCGAGGATGATCTGCTGCGCCTCTTCGCCTCGGACCGCATCTCTGGCATCATGGACAAGCTCGGCATGGATGAGGATGAACCGATTGAGCACAAGCTCATCACCAACTCCATCGAACACGCGCAGAAGAAGGTCGAAGCGCGCAACTTCGATATCCGCAAGCACGTCCTCGAGTACGATGATGTCATGAATCAGCAGCGCGAGGTCATGTACGGTGAGCGCCGCAAGATCCTGCTCGGCGAGAACCTGCGCGAGAACATCATGGGCATGGTCAAGCACATCATCCGCGCGGAGATGGACCAGTATGCCAATGCTCAGCTCTATCCGGAGGAATGGCAGCTCGACGGCCTCATCGAGGACGCAGAGAAGATTTACGCACCGCAGGGCCGCCTTAAGAAGGAGGAACTCGCGGAGATGAGCCGCGACGAGCTGCAGGAATGCCTCGAGAAACTCGCGGAGGAAGGTTATCACAACCGCGAGCTGCTCTTCGGCGAGGAGAATATGCGCGAGCTCGAGAAGGTTGTCATGCTGCGTGTCGTCGATACGAAGTGGATGGAACACCTCGATCACATGGATATGCTGCGCGACGGCATCAACCTGCGCGCCTATGGCCAGCGCAACCCGCTCGTCGAGTACAAGATTGAAGCACTCGACATGTTCGAGGAGATGGAAGCTGCCATCCAGGATCAGATTGCCTCGCTCATGTATCACGTCAGCATCGTGACGCCGGAGCAGCAGGCGGCTGCCGAGGAGCAGAAGCCCGCTTCGGAACAGGACAAGGCCAAGATGGAGGAAACCATCAAGAAGCAGAAGTCGCAGCTTGAAGATCATCTGCAGAATGCCCAGGCTTCGCATGGCGATGAGGTCAGTGCGGCCGAAGCACACAAGAAGCCGGTCACGAACGACGGCAAGAAGGTCGGGCGCAACGATCCCTGCCCGTGCGGCAGCGGCAAGAAATACAAGAACTGCTGCGGCAAGAATGCCTGAGCATCCTGTAAAGCAGCCGGCTGTCAGTCGATAAGGGCCGCAGGGCCTTGGGAATGGAAAGAAAGGATATCATGTTAGAAGATTTGAAACCGCGTCTCGGCGAGCTCAAGGAAAAGCTGGACCAGATGGGCGTGTCCCTCGAAGTCCCGGCCAAAGAAGAGAAGATTGCCGAGCTCGAATACAAGATGGGTGAGCCGACGTTCTGGGACGATGCGGAAAAGGCTCAGAAAATCAATCAAGAACTCAATGACGTCAAGATCAGCGTGGATAAGTACAAGCATCTCGTCTCGAAGTTCGAGGATGCCCAGACCCTCTGGGAGATGGGCATGGAGGAACAGGATGAGAGCATGGAAGCCGATGTCAAGGCTGAGCTCGATGCTGTAGCGGAGGGCCTTGAGGCCCTGCAGCTCGAGGTGCTGCTCTCGGGTCCCTACGACGCCAACAATGCCATCCTGACGCTGCATGCCGGTGCGGGCGGAACGGAAGCCCAGGACTGGACGCAGATGCTGCTGCGCATGTACGGCCGCTGGGCGGAGCGTCATGGCTTCTCCGTCGAGACGGCAGATCTCCTGCCGGGCGATGAAGCCGGCGTCAAGAGCGCGACGCTCTTTATCAAGGGCCACAATGCCTACGGCTTCCTCAAGTCGGAAAAGGGCATCCACCGCCTCGTCCGCATTTCGCCGTTTGATGCGCAGGCACGCCGTCACACGTCGTTTGCGGCCTGCGACATCATGCCGGAAATCGACGATAATGTCGAGGTCAACATCAACATGTCGGATGTGCGCGTCGATACGTACCGCGCATCGGGCGCCGGCGGACAGCATATCAACAAGACGTCTTCGGCCGTCCGCATGACGCATGAGCCGACGGGCATCGTCGTGCAGTGCCAGAATGAGCGCTCGCAGCTGCAGAACCGCGAGCAGTGCCTCAAGATGCTGCGCGCCAAGCTCTTTGAGCTCGAAATGGAGAAGAAGGAAGCGGAGCTTGCCAAGCTCGAGGGCGATCAGCAGAAGATCGAGTGGGGCAGCCAGATCCGCTCCTACGTCTTCCAGCCGTACACGATGGTCAAGGATCATCGCACGAACGTCGAGACGGGCAATGTCCAGGCCGTCATGGATGGCGATATCGACATGTTCATCCGCGCGTTCCTCGCGGCGAAGGCAAATCACGAAATCTAAAAGAATCCATCTGGGGAGTCAGGGGCCAAGCTTCTGGCTCCTCGTTCCATTGACAGGCGACTGTGAGGGATGAAATTGCGAAAAACCTTGACTATTGCGGGCTTGTTCTTCATAATATTAATCGTGCTCGGCGAGCTGCTGCTTCCCTCCCTGGCGGAGGAGACGACGGCATCGCGCCTGTCCCGTAAATTTGCGACAAATGATGTTGAGGTGGCCTTGTCTTCAACGCCGCGGCTCCTGTTGGCAGCCGGCCATGCGGACCATCTCAGCGTTGTGGTGCGCAACGGCAGGATCGGGCAGCTGCGCGCCCGGGAGCTCAAGCTCACCGGCAGCGATGCGCAGATTGACTGCGGCGAACTCTTCCATGGCAATCTGAAGCTCGAGGAAGGCCGCGATCTTTCTCTTATCGGCACGTTTGATGCGGAGGGACTGCGCGAGGCGCTGGCTGCAAAGCTCAAGCAGGCCGATAACCTGCAGGTGGCCATCACCGATGACAACATTGTGGCGACTGCCGATGCGAAGGTCTTTGGCCGCAGGACAAGCCTTTCGCTCGTGGGTCATATGACAGCGGAAGATGGCTCGCTTTATTTTGTGACGGATCAGCTCGAGGTGACGGATTCGCCCTTTGGTTCTGCGAAACTCGGCGATCTGGTGAATAAGATCCAGCTCGTCAAACCAGAACAATTGCCACTGGGCATGCAGGTGCGGCGTGTGGAACAGAACGCCGGCACCATCCTGATTGTGGCGGAGGAAACTGCGCGGAATTGATGTGCGCAGGGAATGTGATGAGATAAGGTGGTTTTTGGCAAATGAAGGATTTCAAATACAATCGGTGGCTCATCGCCGTCATCGTGGTCGGCCTGCTGGCAGCCCTTGTGATCGGGTTCCAGCGCCATGGTGTGGAGCAGGCCAACCGGCAGGTCGACATGGCCATCGATTATGAAGGCCTCAAGGAACTCGCACAGCGCGAAGGCCTGCCGGAAGATGTCGTGCTTCAGCAGGCCAGGGAGGCGGGCATCACCTCGCTGGCCGTCTATGAGACGACATTCAAGAAGCTCAATGAAAACGGCAAGGCGACGGCACTGCCGGGCAGCCAGATCCTGGCAAGCTACCATGCCGGTACGCTTTCCGATCCTGTCTGGCGCCAGCTCGTGGCATCGGGAAAAATCCAGGGCAGTGAGGTCTACGTCGTGGGCAATGATCCGCAGACGTACCGCGAGGTCAAGGAAGACCTGCTGCGCCGCCTCGGCCCGGACCGCGTGACAGCTCTGACGGTTGGTTCTGAGGAAGTCCTTGCCGTCAAGGCACATTACGAATCCTTCCTCAAGATGAATCTCGGCATGCCGACGGATGAGATGAAGACGGTCAATGATGCCGGTTTCTATGTCCTCGCGCGCCCGAGCAATTATGAGGAATGCACGCCGGATGATGTCAAGGCGGTGTTCCAGCGCCTCGAGGGCTTCAAGATCTCTGAGATCGTATTTTCCGGCAATCAGTCCCTCGGTGCGCCCAAAGCCCTGCAGACGACCATCGATGAAATGAAGGACCGCGGCATCAACCTCGGCCTCATCGAGGCGACGACTCAGCTGCAGTTCTACAAGCAGGATGGCATGGAAGAGATCGCCAAGGGACTCGGCTACGATCATGTGGCACGCTTGTACGCCATCCCGAAGGATGAACAGCCGAAGCTCAAGATCGATACGGCCGTTGAACGCTGGTCGAATACGGATGAGGAACGCAACATCCGCATCGATCTTCTGCGCATCTACGATAAACCGTCGCCGAACATGAGCCTCCTGAAGACGAATATGGAGTACTTCAAAGCCACGCATGACAAGCTCGTGGCGCATGGCTACACCATCGGACCGGCCGGCACGTTTACCCTCTACAATCCGTCTGTCATCCTGCGCGCGCTCGTCGTGCTCGGCGTCGCGGCAGCCGGTGTGCTCTATCTGTCGCTCGTCATCCCGCCCCTCAATGCGCGTCCGCGCTACCAGTATATCCTGTTCGTGATTTTCGGCCTTCTGGCGGCCGTGCCGGTGCTCATGGGCAACGGCTCGAAAATCCGCGTGGTCGCAGCCCTGGCCAGTGCCAACATGTTCCCGGCGCTTGCCGTCATCTTCCAGCTGGACCGCGTGCGCGCCTTCCGGGAGAAGACCCGCATCCACATCGTGCGCCTGATTGTGACGGCAGCCATCGCCCTCTTCGTGACGGGAGCACTTTCGTATATCGGTGCAGCGTATCTCTCCGCTTCGCTGGCGGATACGCAGTACTTCCTTGAATTCAACATCTTCCGCGGCATCAAGCTGACGTTTGTGCTGCCCATCATCCTCGTGGCCATTGCCTTCCTGCAGCGCTTCGATATCTTCGACGGCCGCATGGACGACACGCAGGGTGTGATGGAACAGCTCAAACGCATCCTGGACATGCCCGTCCGCGTCAAGACCCTCATCGGCCTCTTTATCATTCTCGTGGCCGGTATCGTTTTCGTTGCCCGCAGCGGCCATACATCCGGCATGCCGGTTTCGCAGACGGAACTCCGCTTCCGCGCCTTCCTCGAGCAGGCCTTCTACGCCCGCCCGCGCACGAAGGAGCTTTTGATCGGCCATCCGGCCTTCATGCTGGCGGCGATGGCTGTGCTGCGCAAATGGCCGACCATGGTCTTCTTTGCCCTGGTCCTTGTTGCAACGATTGGTCAGGGGTCGATGGTTGAGACATTTGCGCACATGCGCACGCCGGTCTATATGTCGTTCATGCGCGGCATCGGCGGCATTGTACTCGGTGCCGGCATCGGCGCCGCAGCCATGATCCTGGTCGAGCTCTGGCAGACCATCATGGCCAGAGCCCATAAAGCCCATGAAAAGGAGAGAAATGCAGACTGATGGAGAAACGGATTGTCGTATCGGGATATTACGGCTCCAAGAATGCCGGGGATGAGGCCATGCTGGCCGCCATGCTCGAGGTTCTGGGGGATCTCGACCCAAAACTTCATATCACGGTGATCTCGGCAAATCCTGCTGATACAAGCCGCCGCCATGGCGTCGACTCCGTTTCCTGGCTCCGTATCCCTGCGATTATCCGGGAACTCTATCACGCGGACATGCTCATAAGCGGCGGTGGCAGCCTCCTGCAGAATGTCACGAGCCGCCGGAGTCTCTATTATTACCTGGCCATCATCTTCCTGGCTCTGCTCATGGGCAAGAAGGTCATGCTCTATGCACAGGGGATAGGCCCCATCATTGGCAGGCTCGCAGAATCCGCCATGCGCGTGATCGGCAACCGCGTCAATCTCATCACCGTGCGCGACAAGGGGTCGCTCGCGGAACTTTCGCGCCTCGGCATCACGAAGCCCGTGATCGAGTGCACGGCGGACCCCGTATTGGCCATCCATCCTGTCGACCAGGCGGCAGGGCGGGCCATCTTTCATGCCTATCACGCCGATGGGGCAAAGCCGGTAGTCGGCATTTCCGTCCGCGACTGGCAGCATGAGACGCATTTCAAGGAGGTCATGGCGGAGGTATCCGACCGCATCGTGCGTGAGCTCTCGGCCCGTGTGGTCTTCCTGCCCATGCAGTTCCCGGAGGACGTGCGGGCTGCCAAGTCCATTGCAGCCCTGACGAAGGAGCCGTGCACGGTGCTCAACGATGAGTATACGACGAGTGAGTTCCTGTCGCTTGTCGGCAATATGGATTTGATGATTGCCATCCGCCTGCACGCATTGATCTTTGCCGGTGTCATGGGCGTGCCGATGATCGGCATCTCGTATGATCCGAAGATTGACCGTTTCCTGGATTCCATCGGGGAGCAGCCGGCCGGCAGTCTGGATACGATCACCGCTGACGAGCTCATGCGGGAAGTGCGCCGCAAATGGCATGACAAGGCTGCCTTCCGCAGGAAGAATGCCGAGCTGCTGTCGGTGCTGCGCAGCCTCGCGGCGCGCAATGCGGAGCTGGCATTGAACCTCATAGAGGATTGAGAACAATCGCAAGAGGACTCCGCCGGGGTCCTCTTTTGTGCATCTTAGTATTGGGATAGCTGGAGGAATTTCATTCATGATCCACATGCGCAATGTATCGAAGATTTACAGCAATGGCACGGCCGCACTCGACCATGTCAGCGTCGATATCGAGGCCGGAGAATTCGTCTTTATTGTCGGTGCCAGCGGTGCGGGCAAGTCGACATTCATCAAGATGCTGTTTCGTGAGGAGCTGCCGACGAAAGGCAGGCTCATCGTCAACGGGCGCGATGTCGTCCACATGAAGCGTTCCGAGGTCCCGTACCTGCGGCGCGGGCTGGGCGTCATCTTTCAGGATTACCGTCTGCTGCCCGACAAGACGGTCTTTGAGAATGTGGCTTTTGCCATGCAGGTCATCGAGGCCCCTCGCCGGCTGATGCAGCGCAGCGTCAACGCCGTGCTCGATGTCGTGGGTCTGCGCGACAAGTACCGCTGTTTTCCCTCCCAGCTCTCGGGCGGCGAGCAGCAGCGCGTGGCAATTGCCCGGGCCATCGTCAACGACCCGGCCATCGTCATCGCGGATGAGCCGACGGGCAATCTCGACCCCGAGACGAGCTGGGATATCATGGATATCTTCAACCGCATCAATCTGGCCGGCACGACCATCGTCATGGCCACGCACGACAAGACCATCGTGGATACCATGCAGCGCCGCGTCATTGCCATCGAAGACGGACATATCGTGCGCGACGAAGAACGAGGAGGATATGGCTATGAAGCTTAGGACCAGCGAGTATTTCATCCAGGAGGTATTCCGCTCGCTCAAGCGCAATAACTGGATGACTTTTGCGTCCATCGGCACGGTCACGGTTTCCCTGTTCGTGCTCGGCGTCTTTTTGCTGCTCGTGCTCAATATGAACCGCCTGGCCTCGACGCTGGAATCCCAGGTGCAGATCAGCGTCTATTTGGAAGACGGCCTGACGGAAGCTGGCAAGGGAACGCTGCAGCAGGACATCGAAGGTCTTGCGGGCATCGATACGGTCACGTATGTTGACAAGACAGAGGCGGAGAAGCGCCTGCGGGAGCGTCTGGGCGAACAGGGCTACCTGCTCGATGCGCTCGGCGACGAGAATCCGCTGCCCGATTCTTTTGAAGTGACGGTTGCTGATCCGGCCTTCGTCGAGACGGCCGCCGGGACCATCGGGCAGCTTGAGGGCGTGGAGGAGGCCCGTTACGGGCAGGATGTCGCCACGCACCTCTTTGACATCACGCGACTCATCCGGATTTTCGGCCTCGTGCTCATGGTGCTCCTGTGCGGTGCGACACTTTTCATCATCTCGAATACCATCCGGCTCACCGTCTTCGCGCGGCGCAAGGAAATCGCCATCATGAAGTACGTGGGCGCGACGGACTGGTTCATCCGCTGGCCGTTCCTGCTCGAGGGCGTCGTCATGGGCTTTGCCGGCGGCCTGCTCGCAGCTCTGGTGCTTCGGAGTTTCTATGCGGCCATGACGGCCAAGATTTACGATACGCTGGCCTTTTTCCCGCTGATGCCACAGTATCCGTTCATGAATTACGTGACGCTTGGCATCCTCGCAGCCGGCATTTTTATCGGAGCCCTGGGGTCGACCATTTCGCTCAAGCGCTTCCTGAAGGTCTGAATGACAGGCGGGAAAGGGACAGGAAAGATGGGAGTGTGTCACGTGCATCAGCATGTATGGAAAGCCTGGCGGCAGCGAGGGACAGGCGTCTGCCTTGCAGTCTGCCTCCTCCTGCAGCCGGCGGCCTTGTCTGCGGCGGCGCTGACCAATAACGGCGAGAGCTACGAGGATCAGGCTGCCGGCAAGCTGCGCCAGAGCAATGAATTGCAGCAGAAGATCGACAACGTTTCGGAGGAAAAGCGGGCCATCGATGAAGCGGCCGATGCGGCCGTCAAGGAGCATCAGGCGCTCAAGGCTGAGCTCGACGCGACGGAAGTGCGCATGAAGGAGAATGAAGATACGCTGCAGGGACTGCAGAAGGATTACGACGACAAGCGGCAGGCACTCGGCAAACGCGTGCGCGATATTTACATCCACGGTCAGATCTCGTATCTCGACGTACTCTTCGGGGCCAAGGATTTCAACGACCTGATGACGCGCATGGACCTTCTGAAGCGTATCATCCGGCGCGATTACAACCTCGTGACCGAGGTCGCCGCCGTCAAGGATCAGCTGGAGCTGGCGCAGGCCGAGCTTGAAAAGGACCGGGAGACGCAGGCGGAACAGGAAAGCCGGGCGCATAAGGCACGGCTGGACATGGAGGAAAAGGTCGGCCGTCAGCAGGCGCTCATCGAACGCCTCAAGACGGATAAGGCCCTCATCGATCAGCAGTATGAGGAACTCATGGCGGCCTCGCGCCAGGTCGGTGCGATGATCCGTGAGCGCGGCGATGGCGGCGTGCAGGCGTCGGGGTCCGGCGCGATGATCTGGCCCATTTCCGGGCCCGTCACGTCGGAATTCGGCTGGCGGGTTCACCCGATCACCGGCTCGCAGCGCTTCCACAGCGGCGTCGATATCGGCGGTGATTACGGCCAGAGCGTCCATGCGGCGCAGAGCGGTACGGTCGAGTATGCGGGCTGGATTTCCGGCTACGGCAACGCCGTCATCATCAATCATGGCGGCGGCATCACGACGCTCTACGGTCACAATCAGTCGCTGGCTGTTTCCGAAGGGCAGTCCGTGAGCCAGGGACAGACCATTGCCTACTGCGGCTCGACAGGCAATTCCACCGGACCGCACTGTCATTTCGAGGTGCGCCGGAACGGCGAGCCCGTCAGCCCGTATTCCTATTTGTGAGAAAGATAAGGAATGGATCAAATGTATTACATGAGCAAGAAAAAAATCATCATCGGCATCGTCGTGACGGCCCTCGTCTCTGCCTGCCTGACCATCGGCGGCCTCTGTTTTGCCCTGGGCATAAACGTCCGGCAGGCTGGCGACCTCGCGCGCTTCTTCGGCGTCAAGCATTTCATCGAGGCGCGCTATGTCAATGAGGTCGATGATTCCCAGCTGATGGACGGCGCGATTTCCGGCATGGTGCAGTCGCTCGGGGATCCGCACTCCATTTACATGAAGGCCGATATGTACCAGCAGCTCAAGGAACACACCGAGGGCGAATTCGGCGGCATCGGCGTGACCATGGGCTTCAAGGACAACAAGGTCACGATCATCTCGGTTCTGCCCGATACGCCGGGCGAGAAGGCGGGGCTTGCCGCCGGCGATGAGATCATGGCTGTTGACGGCACGCCGGTGTCAGAACTGCAGTCGGAAGAGGTCGCCATGCACATTCGCGGCGAGGTTGGCACGCATGTCACATTGACCATCAGCCGCGATGGCAGCGAGAGCGATTACGATATCGAGCGCGCGACCATCAAGATCGAGACGGCCAAGGGGAAGATGCTCGCGGACGGCATGGGCTATATCCGCATCGCCTCGTTCAGCGAGAACACGGACAAGGAATTCAAGGCGGCTTACGATGAGCTCGAGGCGCAGGGCATGAAGGGGCTCATCATCGATCTGCGCGAGAATCCCGGCGGCCTCGTGACGAGCTGCGTCAACATCGCGAATATGGTAGTGCCGAAGGGGCCCATCGTATCCGTTGTCGAGCGCGACGGCTCGAAGGAAGTCCACGAGTCGAAACTTGAGAAAGAGAAGTATCCGATCGTGGTCCTCATCGATGGCAACAGTGCCAGTGCGTCCGAGATCTTGGCAGGGGCCCTGCAGGATACGGGGGCGGCGACCATCGTGGGCACAAAGTCTTACGGCAAGGGCTCGGTACAGGTCGTCATGCCGATGTTCCACAACGACGCCTTGAAGCTCACGATTGCCAAGTATTACACGCCGAACGGCCGCTGCATCGACGGCATCGGCATCGAGCCGGATGTCGCGATCGACTTTCAGTCGGGCGATACGACGGATGTACAGCTTGAAAAGGCCGAAGAGGTCCTGCGTGAGAAGATGCAGTGATGCGATCTGGCGCAGCACAAGCGTACAGATAAGAGAACGGCGCTGCCGTGCGGAGAATCCGCGCGGCAGCGCCGTTTTCTGTTTTTATGGGTTGGCTGTCAGGCATGCTGCTTCTTCGTGTACGCCAGCAGGCAGGCGAGAAAATCATCGCCGTATTTTTTGAGCTTGTGCTCGCCGATGCCTCTGACTTCGCGCATCTCCTCCGCCGTCTGGGGCAGCCGCTCGCACATGTCGCGCAGCGTGGCGTCGGAGAAGACAAGGTAGGGCGGGATGCGATCGCGCATGGCGATGGATTTGCGCAGCGCGCGCAATTCTTCAAAGAGACCCGTATCTTCGGATACGGCGGCTTCTTCTTCATGCGGCACGGCCTGAAAGACTTGTGCCCTGCCGCGCAACACATCGTAGGCTGGCGGCTTCAGCACGACGACAGGATAGCGGCTTTCCGTTAGGCCAAGGTAATCGGTCGCGATGAAGCGCTGGATGAGCAGCTTGATGTCGGGGATGCTGCGCTCCTTCATGAGGCCGTAAGTGGACAGTTTGTCGAGGTGCAGCTCGCGCACGCGGCTGTTGGCGGAGCCCTTGAGCACCTGTGCGACGAGTGTCAGGCCGAAGCGTTCGTGCATGCGGTAGACGCAGGAGAAGACCTTCTGGGCATCGATGGTCACATCGCATTTCTCCAGGCCGGCCCTGCAGTTGCCGCAGTTGCCGCACGCCGCATCACCGCCTGTTTCGCCGAAGTAGTGAATGATGAAATGGCGCAGGCATTCGGGGGTATGGCAGTAATCGACCATCTTCTGCAGGCGGCCGAGATTGTAGCGCTTGCGCTCGTCATCTTCCGTCGAAACGTCGATGAGATACTTCTGCGTCATCGTATCCTGCGGGGAGA
The DNA here is from genome assembly GCF_003458855.1 of Mitsuokella sp. AF21-1AC. Lineage (NCBI taxonomy): Bacteria > Bacillati > Bacillota > Negativicutes > Selenomonadales > Selenomonadaceae > Mitsuokella > Mitsuokella sp. AF21-1AC. The sequence continues at coordinate 33,475 of NZ_QRVW01000009.1, read as the reverse complement.
AGAGCAGGATGCAGGTGCCGGGCTCGCCGTCGCGGCCCGCGCGTCCGGCTTCCTGATAATAGGCTTCGATGCTGCGCGGCATGTTGTAGTGGATGACGAAGCGCACGTTGCTCTTGTCGATGCCCATGCCGAAGGCATTCGTCGCGACGATGACCTGTACGTTGTCGTAGAGGAAGTCGTCCTGCGCTTTCTCGCGTTCTGCATCGCTGAGGCCTGCATGATAGCGTCCGACCGCCAGGTGCTTCCTCGCGAGCAGGCTGTAGAGCGCATCCACTTCCTTGCGTGTGGCCGCGTAGATGATGCCGGCTTCATGCGGGTGCTTCCGGAGGTAGCGCTCGACGAAGCGCTTCTTGTCCTCTCCGCGGCGCACTTCGAAGTAGAGATTGGGGCGGTCAAAGCCCGTGACGTGGACATCGGGATGCACGAGGCCCAGCAGGGCGATGATGTCGTCGCGGACCTCCGGCGTGGCCGTTGCCGTGAAGGCGGCGACGAGCGGACGGCGCGGCAGGGCCACGATGAATGGTGCAATCTGGCGGTAGCTCGGCCGGAAATCGTGGCCCCACTGGGAGAGACAGTGTGCTTCATCGACGGCGACCATCGAGATGGGCTGCCGCTCGACGATATGCTGGAAGTAACTCGTATCCAGCCGTTCCGGTGCGATGTAGACGAGCTTGTAACGGCCCTGCTCCATGCCGTGCAGGCGCTCATCGGCCTCGGAAGGGGAAAGGGAACTGTTGAGGAAGGTGGCGGGAATGCCCTGCTCGACAAGGTCGTCGACCTGATCCTTCATCAAGGAAATCAATGGGGAAATCACGAGCGTCAGGCCGGGAAAAATCAGTGCGGGAATCTGGAAACAGATGGATTTCCCCGCGCCCGTCGGCATGACGGCCACAGTGTCGCGGCCGTGGAGCAGGCTGCGTATGACGGGCTCCTGCGCTGGGCGGAACGATGGATAGCCGTAATAATGGCGCAGGAGTTCCCGGGCTTTCTCAAAGTATGGATCGCTCATCACAATACCTCCTGTCTGGATAGCGTGGGAACAAATGTATTAGAAATGAATATGAAAATCATGTGCGATATGTTTAGATATTCCTTTAATGTATGTCTAATACAATCATAGGATAATGATAACGCTATTATCCTATCATACCCGTATGATGAATCTATGGCAATACCAGGAAATGTGGTATGATGGAAGAAGTTGACATAATTTCATTATCATACCGAAAAAAAGAGAGAATATCATAGTTTGATTGGTTCGAGGAGGACAAGATTTCATGAAGGAAAGATGTCATGGCAAGACAGCCGCGCTGCTTCTGGGCGCGATGTTCCTGGGCGCGCCGCATGGCTGGTGTGCCGATCTGTCGTTGCAGGATGCCATTGATATGGCATTGTCACAGAACACAGGGCTGCGGATCACGCAGAAGGATGAGATTGCCTCGCAGGCGGCACTCGACGAGGCCAAGGGTCAGAACGGAATTTCGGTTTCTGCTTCGGATTCGCTCTCTGGCAGCAAGAAGAATGGGCAGGAACAGAGCTCCTCGAACAGTCTGGGCGTGAGCGGTTCCCTGCCGCTCTACACGGGCGGAGCCAATGAGGCCAACATCAAGAAGAGCGACCTTGGACTGCAGGCGTCGAAGCTCACGACGGAGCGCGAGCGCGAGAATCTCAAGCTCGACGTCATCAAGGCGTATTACGATGCGCTGGAAGCCCGCCGGACCGTGGATGTGCGCCAGGAAACCGTCGACAAGTATCAGGATCACTACACGAATGTCAGTCAGCTTTACGCGGCCGGTTCGAAGGCCCGCATCGATGTCATCCGTTCATCGGTCGAGCTCAGCAATGCCCAGCAGGATCTCATCAAGGCGCAGAATGCCTATGAGGTCGATCTGGCCTCGCTGCGCAATTACATCAATATGGACCGCAATGAGCCGCTGACGCTCACGTCGGATTTCTCGTACGACCGTTTCGACATCGATATGGATTCCTGCATCGATTACGCATACCGCAACCGTAAGGATCTGCTCGTCGACCAGTATAAATACGATCAGCAGGATCAGGCCGTCAAGGCTGCCAAAGCGGGCTATCTGCCAACGCTCAAGGCCAACCTCGGACTCAGCGGCGACAACAGCTTCCAGCCGTCCAGCGATTCCAGCCGCGGTGTTTCGGGCGGCCTGACGCTGAGCTGGAACATCTTCGACAGCGGCGTGACGCGCGCGCAGGTGACGGCGGCTGAGAACCAGCGTGATATTGCAAAACTGACGCTCGACAAGGACAAGGAGGATATCGATCTCTCGGTCCGTCAGGCGTATTACAACATGCGTGAAGCGGAGAAACGCTTCAATTCCACCGGCGATGCCGTCAAGCAGGCCGAGGAAGATTACTTCATCGCACGGGAGAAGTATCGCGCAGGTGAAGGCCTCATGCTCGATATCATCGATGCGCAGGAAGCCTTGTCGACGGCACGCCTCAATTACATCAGTGCGGAGTACGATTATGCGCGCTACAAGGCGACGGTGGAGAATGCCATGGGCATCGGCCTCAACGACAGCGAGCAGGCCGCAGCAGCGCGGATGGATAAATATGCACCCGTTGACACTCCTGCCGCAGCGGCTGCGCAGTCTGTCCTGCAGGAACCCGTGGAGCCGAAAGGCGCCAGGACCGATACAGATACGAAGGGGCTCGCAAAAAAGGCAGAGAACGAGGTGAAGGCAGCTGCTTCCACGGCCAGTGCAGAGGAAGTGGCGAGTGAGTTGGCAGAAGGGAACGTTTCGCAATGAAGATCAATGGAAAAGTCAAGGCAGCGATTGCGGTCGTATTGATTGCCGGCTGCGCATTCGGCGGCTACCGGTATTATGAGAACCAGCAGGCGGCCAAGCAGGCCGCAGCGGTCGAGACGACGAAGGTCGTCCGCATGGATATGAAGTCGACGGTTTCGGCTACGGGCACGATCCAGCCGGTCGATTCGGTCGAAGTCAGCTCCAAGATTACGGCGCGCCTCAAGAGTGTGCTCGTCAAGGAGAACGACAAGGTCAAGGCCGGCCAGACGGTTGCGACGCTCGATGCCAAGGATTACGAAGCCAAGCGCGACCAGGCGCAGTACAAGGTCACGAACACGCAGGCGGAATACGAGCGCATCAATTACCTCTACAGCATCGGCGCCGATACGCAGAAACAGCTCGAGGATGCGCAGATGAATTACGATACAGCGGTCTCCGAACTCGCGCAGGCGGAATCGGATGCATCGGAGACGAGCATCCTTGCGCCGATGGACGGCACGGTCGTCGGCGAGCCCAAGACGGTCGGCACGATGGCCGTGGCGACTTCGGATAACCCGACGGTCATCATGCGCATCGCCGACCTCTCGAGCAAACAGATCAAGGCCAAGGTCGATGAGACGGATATCGGCAACATCAAAGTCGGCCAGGACGCGACCTTCACGGTCGATACGTACACCGACAAGACGTTCACGGCCCGCGTCACGAAGATTTCGCAGACGGATACGAGCAATTCCTGGGATACGAGCTCCAGCTCGAGCTCGTCGAGCAGCTCGTCCTCTTCTTCGGCCAGCGTCATTTACTACTACGTCACGCTCGATGTCGATGACCCCGACAGCCAGCTGCTGCCGGCCATGACGGCGCGCGTCGAGATCAACACGGCAAACCGCGACAACGTTCTGGCCGTTCCCATCTCGACGCTCAAGACGGACGCCAACGGCTCATACGTCATCGTGCGCAATGCCGACGGCTCGCAGGAGAACCGCTATGTCACGACGGGCATCTACAGCGATGAGTACGTGGAAATCCTCTCGGGGCTTGAGGAAGGGGAAGACATCGTCAGCACGTACACGGCTCAGAAGACCTCTTCTTCCTCGGGCAGCAGCCGGCGCGGCGGCCCCATGTTCTGAGGCGGGGGATAAAAATGGCAGAAGAAAAGAAGACTGAGGAGCGGTATGCGACGATACAGCTCCACGGCATCAAGAAAATCTATCATATTGGCGGCGAAGAACTAGCGGCACTCAACGGCATCACGACGAACATCTATCAGGGGGAGTTCGCCGCGCTGATGGGGCCGTCCGGCTCGGGCAAGTCGACGCTCATGAACATCCTCGGGTGTCTCGACCGGCCGACCGAGGGCTCCTACAAGCTCGACGGCGAGGAAGTCGCAGGCCTTGACGACGATGCGCTGGCGAAGACCCGCAACAAGAAAATCGGCTTCGTCTTCCAGAACTTCAATCTGCTCTCGCGCATCTCGGCGCTCGAGAACGTCGCCCTGCCGCTCATCTATGCGGGCGTCGGGCACAAGGAGCGCATGGAGCGCGCCATGCACTTTCTCGCGGCCGTTGGTCTCAAGGACCGCGCCGATCACCTGCCCAATGAGCTCTCAGGCGGCCAGCGGCAGCGCGTCGCCATCGCGCGGGCGCTCGTCAACGACCCGCACATCATCATGGCGGATGAGCCGACCGGCAACCTCGACACGAAATCCACGAAGGAGATCATGGAGATCTTCGAGGATATGCATGAGAAGGGACGCACGATCATCCTCGTCACGCATGAGCCGGAGATTGCGGCCTGTGCGAGCCGCCAGCTGCTTGTGCGCGACGGCCAGATTACGCGCGATGAAGGAAAGGGTGTGGTCATGGATGTTGTTTAAGGAATGTTTCGTCATGGCCATTCATGCGCTTTTGGCCAACAAGATGCGCTCGCTCCTAACGATGCTCGGCGTCATCATCGGTGTCGCCGCCGTCATCGCGCTTGTCTCCGTCGGCATGGGCGTGCGCACGGGCATCACCTCGAATTTTGAGAGCCTCGGCGCCAACACCATCACGATCATGCCGGGCTCCTCGAACCGCGGCGGTCCGCGCGGTGCAGCCGGCTCGATGCAGACGCTCAAGTATGATGATGCCAAGGCCATTGAGGCGAAAATCAAGGATATCCAGTATGTATCGCCCACGGTCAGTTCTTCGTATCAGGTGGTCAACGGCAACCAGAACTGGAATACGTCAGTCACGGGCGTGACGCCGGATCTCATGCAGATCCGCTCGCTTTCCGTCAGCAACGGTTCGTTCATCAGCAAGGCCGATATGACGAAGCGCAACCGCGTGGCTGTCATCGGTGCCACGGTCGCCGAGAATCTGTTCGGCTCTGAGAATCCCGTCGGCAAGAATATCCGCATCAAGAACCAACCGTTCAAGGTCATCGGTATCCTGGAATCCAAGGGAAGCTCCGGCTTCGGCCAGGATCAGGATGATGTCATTTACATCCCGTTGACCACGGCGCAGGAACGCATGATGGGCATCACCTACGTTCAGTCCATCAGCCTGCAGGCGACGGACACGCAGAAAATCGAGCAGGTGCAGGATGAGATCACGACGCTCTTGCGCCAGCGCCACCGCATCACGGCCGGCAAGGAGGACGATTTCCACGTGCAGAATACGGCCAGCATCATCGCCTCGGTCAATCAGTCGACGGCGATGATGACGGTGCTCCTGGGCGCGATCGCGAGCATCTCGCTACTCGTCGGCGGCATCGGCATCATGAACATCATGATGGTGTCGGTTACGGAGCGCACGCGCGAGATCGGCATTCGCAAGGCGCTCGGCGCGACCTTCCAGAACATCATGATGCAGTTCATGATCGAATCGATGGTGCTCGGCATCGTCGGCGGCCTCATCGGCATTGTCGTGGGGTGTGCCGCTTCGTACATTATCGCGAGTACCGGGGCGGTCCAGACGACGATCACGCTGCTGCCAATCGTCCTGTCGTTCTCGTTTGCCGTGGGCATCGGCCTCTTCTTTGGCATTTACCCGGCGCGCAAGGCTGCCCGGCTCGACCCGATCGAAGCATTGCGCTACGAATGAGTAAAAGCACTTGACAATGTTACACACCTAACGTATAATATCATCATATTAGTCCTTTAGAGAGATAAAGAAATAAATGGGAGAGATGCAATATGATGAAGTGGAAGAAAATCCTGGCCCTGGGACTGGCCGCCGTCATGACGGCCGCGTTTGCAGCAGGCTGCGGCAATAACAATCAGTCTGCCGGCAGTTCCTCGTCATCGGGCGGCGACAAGATTGTCGTCGGTCTCGACGACAATTTCCCGCCTATGGGCTTCAAGGATGAGAACAATGAGATTACGGGCTTCGACGTCGATCTTGCAAAGGAAGCCTCGAAGCGCCTGGGCCGCGAGGTCGAGTTCAAGGCCATCGACTGGTCGAGCAAGGAGGCGGAGCTCAAGAGCGGCCGCGTCAACGTCCTCTGGAACGGTCTCGACATCACGGAGAAGCGCAAGGAAAACATGCTGTTCTCGGATCCGTACATGGACAACCGCCAGATCATCTTCGTGAAGAAGGGCACGACGGGCATCACGGATGAAAAGAGCCTCGCCGGCAAGATGGTGGGCACGCAGAGTGCCAGCACGGCCGAAGAGTACATCGACGGTAGTGACTTCTTCAAGAAGAACGTCAAGGGTGTCAAGAAGTATTCGGATTTCGTCACGGCGTTCATGGATCTTGAGAATGGCCGCATTGATGCCGTCATCGGCGATGAGATCGTCGGCCGCTATTACATGAGCAAGCACCCCGACACGATTGAAGCCGTCGATGTGGCTGTCGGTCCTGTCAGCCAGTTCGGCATCGCCTTTGCCAAGGACAACCAGAAACTGCGCGATGAGGTGCAGAAGGTACTGAACGAGATGAAGGCCGATGGCACGACGGCCAAGATCTCGGAGAAGTGGTTCGGCAAGGACATTACAAAATAACACACGGATGCTTCCGTAATGCAGAAAAGGGCTTGATTCTTCAAGCCCTTTTTTGATACAATGAAATGGTATATCATTACTTTGCTTAATTAAAGGAATAAATCCATTGACGGGATCAGCCGGTAAGGCAGACCGCCTGCATATGGATGATGGATGATAAGGAAGGGAATACGATACGATGGATAGTATATGGAATACCGTGCTCCAGATGCTGGAGGGCTCTGAGATCACGCTGGAGATTTTCTTCATCACGCTGATCCTGGCTTTGCCGCTGGGCCTCATGGCAGCGCTCGGACGCCTCTCAAAGTGGCGTCCCGTGAGCTTCCTGATGGAAATCTACATCTGGATCATGCGCGGTACGCCGCTGATGCTGCAGCTGCTCTTTGTTTACTTTGCCCTGCCGATGATTGGCATCCGCCTGCCGGATATCGCGGCGGCGCTCCTGGCCTTCACGCTGAACTATGCGGCATACTTCGCCGAGATCTTCCGCGCCGGCATCCAGTCGGTGCCGAAGGGACAGTATGAAGCGGCCAAGACGCTCGGCATGAGCTACCCGCAGACGATGCGCCGCATCATCCTGCCGCAGGTCATCCGCATCGTGCTGCCGCCGGTTTCCAACGAGACGATCAACCTCGTCAAGGATACGTCGCTCATCTACATCCTGGCCATGAACGACCTTTTGCGCGTGGCCCGCACCATCGTGCAGCGTGAATTCGACATGACGCCGTTCCTCATTGCCGGCATCTTCTATCTGGCGATGACGTTCGTGCTCACCTGGCTGTTCAAGAAACTGGAGGCCCATTATGGCAAATACGACAAATGATGCACAGGTCATGCTGCGCATGCATGATATCCACAAATCCTTCGGCGAGCTGGCTGTGCTCAAGGGCATTGACATCGAGGTCCGGCGCGGCGAGGTGCTCGCGATTATCGGGCCATCGGGCTCAGGCAAGAGCACGCTTCTGCGCTGCATCAACAAGCTCGAGACGATTGATTCAGGTTCCATTGAGATCGAAGGGGAGTTCCTGGCTGATACGAATGAGCACGGCGTGGCGGAGTACGCCGATCTCAAGAAGAGCCGTGAGCTGCTCTCGCACACGGGCATGGTCTTCCAGCAGTTCAATCTCTTCCCGCATATGACGGTGATCGAGAATCTCATCGAGGCGCCGATGCAGGTCAAGAGCATGAAGAAGGCGGAGATCCTGCCGTATGCGCGGGAACTCCTCGCGAAAGTCGGCCTGAGCGACCGGGCGGATTACTACCCCTCGCAGCTTTCAGGCGGCCAGCAGCAGCGCGTGGCCATCGCCCGGGCGCTGTGCATGCAGCCCGATATCATGCTGTTCGACGAGCCGACGTCGGCGCTCGACCCTGAGCTCACGGGCGAGGTCTTAAAGACGATGCGGGAGCTTGCTGCCGAGCGCATGACGATGGTCGTCGTCACGCATGAGATGGCCTTTGCACGCGAAGCCGCGAGCCAGGTCATCTTCATGGCAGATGGCAATATCGTCGAACAGGGCGACCCGGAGACCTTCTTCAATCGTCCGCAGGAAGAGCGCACAAAAGCCTTCCTCAAGAATATGCTTTGAATCCTGCAGCGCCTGCCGCATGAAGCCATGCTTCAGACGGCAGGCGCTTTTCTTTTGCATGGGTGCGGCAGCTTTTCCATCAATCTTCTTGATTTTTTCAGGAGAACAGGCGATAATAAAATGTAGAATGTCGTGTTTGCGGCTTTTTTTCGTGTTCTCAGATGGAGGGATATCATGAAGCGCGTACTGTTCTTGTTCGTTGCGATTGTATCGATATTGCTTTTGCCGGCTTGTGTGTACGCGGCGAGTTCGGATTTTAGTGAGCGGGTCAGCGGCATGACCGAGATCACGGGCGTGCGTGTCAACAGCGGCTCTGAGAAGATCCGCATCGTGGTGGATGCCAATGCGCCCGTTTCCTACCGCACGATGACGCTGTCGAATCCGAACCGCGTCGTGGTGGACCTCAAGGGTGCCTGGCTCTCCGGGAAGGTCAAGAAGACAATCTCGGTCGACAGCCGTTTCGTCAATGCCATCCGCATTGGCCAGTTCAACAAGGATACGGTGCGCGTGGTCGTTGAGAACAAGGTCGGCGCGAACAATTACAAGGTGTTTTCCCTCAAAGGGGGAACGGTACCGGGGCGCCTCGTCATGGATTTCGGCAATATCAATGCGGATACGTCCAAGTCGACAATCGCCTTGCCCGATGTGAAGAACGGTTCGGCCGGTACGACGAAACCTTCGGTGACAGAGTCGCCGGAAACACCGGCAGACAACGACACCAAGACGCAGCCTAAACCATCCACGGCTGAAACGGGGACCGGCCAGCAGCCGTCTGCTTCGCAGAGCGGCGCAGAGCAGGCGAACACCACACCTGCTGCTGAGAACAAGCCGGCGGAGGCAGCCTCTTCCGGCGGCGAGGATATCGATGCGCCGGCTCAGGAAGCTGCCGGTGACACACAGGCTTCGCAACCTGCTTCAAATCAGCCTGCCGCCATCACGGATGATACGGATGCCGATATCGCCGCACTCACGGGGCTCAAGGGCCGCAAGATCACCATCGATGCCGGACACGGCGGCAACGACTCCGGTGCCATCGGGCCGACGGGCGTCATGGAGAAGAGCGTGACGCTGCGCATTGCCAATGAGCTGCGCCGCCTGCTCGTGGCGGAAGGCGCGACGGTCTACATGACCCGCACGACGGATACGGAAGTCTCGCCGAAGGGCGCCAATGCCTCGGATATCGAGGAACTGCAGGCCCACTGTGATGTGGCGAACAACAATAAATCCGATATCTTCATTTCCATTCATATGGATTCGTTCTCGAGCGGCGCGGCCAAGGGGACGACCGGCTATTACTATTCGCTGGGGTCCAAGCGCTCGCGCGACCTGGCCGATAAGGTCCGCCAGGGCGTCATTGACCAGATCGGCACCTCGAGCCGTGGCACGCAGAGCTGCAATTTCTACGTCGTGAAACACACGGATATGCCGGCGACGCTCGTGGAGGTTGCCTTCATCTCGAATCCGCAGGAGGAAAAGCTGCTCGACAGCGAGGACGGCATCAAGAAAGCCGCGCAGGGCATTGCCGACGGCATTGCCGATTATTTCGGATGAGTCCGCCGGATCATCGGGGAATCAAAAGGATACAGTTCCAACAGGCAGGCGTTTGGTGCGCCTGCTTCCTGTATGTGAGTATATGAGTATCAATGGGGACAGGATCGATTTCAGGGAGGAATTATTTTTTCATGGAACAGAAAACGAACGATATGGCACAGGAACTCAGTGAGAGCCTGCAGCAGCTCATGGATGAGAATATGGCAGAGCGCAGGAAACAGCTCTATCGCCATAAGCTGCCGGCGAATCATTCGCTGCGGGCTTTGCTTTTGGCCATGACGAAGTCGGAGCTCGACGACATCCGCTATAACCTGCATGTGACGGGCGCAAGCTCGCTGAAGAAGGCTGAGCTTGCCGAGCGCCTGGTGCCGGCCATCCTCGACTTTGCCAAGCGCTGGCTGCCGACGATCGTCGATGAGGAATACGGCTGCTTTGCACACCTGATGCAGAAGGATGGCCTCTCGACGGAGCTGCGCGATGACGATACGCGCCTTGACTATCTGCGCGGCCTCGGCCTTGTGACCTGCGGCGTTCAGGAGGAGAAGATGGCATTCTGCATGCCTGACGAGGTGCGCGAGCTCTTCAAGAGCCTGGATTCCGGTACATATCGCAGCCTGGTGGAGCTCAACACGGAGCTTTCGCGCCTGGCTGCCGGCCTCCTGTATTACTACGGCTATCTGAATTTCGAGCAGCTTTACGAAAAGGTGCTGGCGTATCTCGAGCCGGAACAGCGCGAACAGGTCAGCTTCATGGATTTTGTCGGCGTGGTGCTCAATGTTTCCTGCTGGAAGGATACGATCGTGGCTCTGCCGCAGGGCGTCAAGTACTACACGCTGATTGACGAGGAGAAGCTGGAAAACGAGCAGCTGCGCCGCAGCAATCTCGATTTCGCATCCCTGAGCTACGGTGATGTTTACGATGCCGGCACCGACAATTACATTGCGGATACGCCTGCCTACAAGGAACTGGCGCAGTTCTTCATGCGCGAGCATGGCTGTGATGTGCTCAAGGCCGCGGATATCACGGGTGAGATCCTCATCCTGCTGCAGAATGGCAGCGAGCTCGACGAAGCTGTCGATTATCTCGAGGAGCTCGGCTTCATGAAGGAGGAACGCAAGGCGGAGGCCGTCCTGCCGCTCCTCATCGCCTTCAACAACACGACGCATCTCTGGCCGCTCAAGGGACATACGCCGGCCGAGCTGATGGAGCAGTCGGGCGGCGGGCGCGTCATTCCCTTCGACGAGGTGCGCAAGCTCAAGGTCGGCCGCAACGATCCCTGCCCCTGCGGTAGCGGCAAGAAGTACAAGAACTGCTGCCTGCGCAAGGATGAGCAGTAAGGACCGCTTATGAGACAAACACATACGTACCGGCAGAAGGCCAGGCAGTTTTTTCTGGTCCTGCTGCCCATCTTTGTCACGCAGCTGTCGCTGACGGCAACGGGATTCTTCAATACCATCATGGCAGGTCATATCAGCGAGCAGGACCTCGCTGGCGTCGCCGTCGGCGTCAACCTGTTCCTGCCGTTCTTCGGCATGTTCCTCGGCATCATTTCCGGGCTGACGCCCACGGTGTCCCAGCTCTACGGTGCGGGAAAGAGGGAAACCATCGGCTTTGTCGTCAAGCAGGGATTTTACTGGGCGCTCATGCTCGGGGCCATCTTCCTGCTGCTCGGCTATCTGGCGGTGCCGCATGTCCTGCCGTATCTGGCGCTGGAGCCCAAGGTCGAATACATCACGCGCCATTATCTGATGGCGGTTTCCTTCGGCATCCTGCCGATCTTCCTGGCCGGCGTCCTGCGCAATTTCATCGATGCGCACGGCTACACGCGCCTGACGATGTGCATCACGATGTGCACGGTACCCGTCAACATCCTCTGCAATTATGTCTTCATGTACGGGTTGTTCGGCCTGCCGGCCTTTGGCGGCATCGGCGCGGGCATCGGCTCGGCCATTGCCTTTTCGCTGAATCTCGTGCTCAACGCGCTGGTCGTCACATTCATCCGCCCGTTCCGGGATTATCGGATCTTTTGCTGCCTGCCGCGCCCGAGCCTGGCGGAGTGGCGCAAGCAGCTCGGCATCGGCGTGCCCATTGGCAGCACGATGTTCTGTGAGCAGAGCATCTTCGGTGCCGTCGGCCTCTTCATGACAGCGTACGGCACGACGGTTGTGGCGGCACATCAGGCGGCAATGAATTTCACGACGGTGGTCTACATGATCCCCTTGTCTGCCAGCATGACGCTGACCATCCTCGTCGGCTATGAGATCGGCGCGGGCCGGAATCGCGATGCCGCACAGTACATCAAGCTCGGGCGCTGGTTGACGTTCCTGTTCGAGGGCAGCATCGCGCTGCTTTTGACGCAGTTTCGCTACGAGATTGCGGATTTCTATACGACGAGCATGGATGTGCGGCCTGTGCTGGCGAATTTCCTCGTGTTTGCCGTATTCCTGCAGCTCGCGGACAGCATCGATGCTCCGCTGCAGGGAGCATTGCGCGGCTACAAGGATGTGCATGCGACCTTCGTGCTGGCCGTCATCTCGTACTGGGTCATCGGCCTGCCGTTTGGCTGGACCATCGCACATTTCACCTCACTCGGTCCTGCCGGCTACTGGCTCGGCCTGATCACGGGCGTGGGCATCGGCGCGCTGCTGCTCATGATGCGGCTGCGCAAGGTACAGCGGCGGTATTCCCTGTAATGCATACGAATAAAAACAAGAAAGAATCGGCTCTTCCGGGGCCGATTCTTTCTATTTTCATATAGTTTTCAGACGCAATCAGTTGTTTTCAAGTTTCGCCTGTTACAATGAATACAGTAAGAGAACGATACGATCATCACGTCGTCTGGAGGGAATGCAAATGAATGCAGGACAAGAGTTGACGGAAGGCTATACAAGAACCCCGGCAGCAGGCCGGAAAAATCATCTGACGCGGTCATTCCGCAAGTTCCAGCCCGCGTGTTTCTCGCGCAGGATTACGGGAGCGGGAACTTGGGTGCGCAGCCTGACGGCCATGTTCATCATGATGATGGCGGTGCTTTCGCCCGTGCACGTGCTGGAAGGCTATGCATCGCCTGTGCCGGATCTCCATGAGTCGGTGCCGGCCATCGTCGAGGATACGAATACGGATGGCACGCGCACGGAACTTGGCGCGGCCCTGACCAAGAAACAGAAGAGCCGCATCCTCGCGACGGCTCTGCTCATGAAGGCAAGCGCGGCAGAACCCGCCGTGACCGCCGACATGAAGGAGCTCGAACGCAGGAATGCCCAGCTGCAGGGCCTCGACTACCGCCTGAAGTCCATTGACAGCCTCGCGCGCAAGATTGAAAGCGACGCCGAGGAGGATCAGACGAGCCTTGCTGCCGCAGCAAATGGCATCAGCGATGTGCTGCGCTACACGCTGACCTGCTCGGCTGATGATTACAGCGAGATGGTTCCGTCAGCGCTTGCGAGCCTCCAGTCGAAGGGCTACACGGTCGAGAAATTCCGCAATGCCTGGGGCGAGAAGTTCTATCAGGGCATCAATGTCCATCTCATGAGCCCGACGGGCGTGCGTGTTGAGCTGCAGTTCCATACGCCGCAGTCCTTCGCCGTCAAGCAGGCCTCGCATGAGGTCTACGAGATTCGCCGCAATCCGGCTTCGAGTCCGGAAGAGGTAGCCGAGGCCACGCGCCTGAGCCTGGCATATAATGCCGCGGTCGTCGCACCGCATGGCGCAGCCGCCATTGTCTGGCCGCTGGCTGCCTGACGCCTCGCATACAAAAAGCATACCAAAATACAAAGGGCTTCCGCACGCCTTGGGGACAGCGTGCAGAAGCCCTTTTGTCAGGTTATGGGGATTGGGGGAAGGGTGTGATATCCGCAGCATAGGGGTTATGCTTCGAACGTACCCTTGACGATGGCCTTACCTGACGCGACCATCTGCTGGCCCCTCGCCCAGACGTGCAGAAGCTCAAAGTCATCATCGATGACAATGAGATTGGCATCACTCTGAGGGGCCAGCGACTGTTGGATAATTTCTCACCTAATTATCAAAAAGCACATTACTTCATCAAGAGATAATCATATCATAAATTTTACTAAAATTCTAGTGAATAAGAAAGAGATGTGGTACAGGCATTGGCAGACGGAGAAATCCTCCTTACGCCCGGACGCGGCGGTATTCATCTCCGCAGAGCCTGGTCGGATATTTTACATCCGGACGCAAATGAAGGATAATGGAAGGGTAGTATTTTCATCAATCCTCTTTTATGGAGGGAGGTTTTTTTATGAAACATGCAGCTGCGCTTAAAGCGCCTGTTACACTCAAGGCTCCGGTTACGCTGGAGGAGATCTTGAATGCCGTGACGCACGGCGTGGGGGCGGGACTTGCCGTGGCGGCCCTCATCGGCATGCTGGTCTATTATGCGGACGATGGAGTCTGGCACACGACGAGTTGTCTCGTTTACGGCATCTCGCTGATCCTCCTGTACCTGGCCTCGACGCTTTACCACAGTTTCCGGAATCTCAAGGTCAAGGGCGTCTTCAAGGTCATCGACCATGCGGCCATCTTTGTGCTGATTGCGGGCAACTATACACCGTTTGCGCTGATTCCGCTGCACGGCAGTTTTGGCTGGGCCGTCTTCGGCATCGTCTGGAGCATGGCCGTGCTCGGCATCGTCTTTCAATGTTTTGCCGCAAAGCGCTTCCGCATCTTGCGCACCGTCTGCTATCTCGTCATGGGCTGGTTTGCCGTCTTCATGGTCAAGCCGCTCCTTGAGACATTGCCGGTGGAAGCCATCTGGTGGCTCGTGGCCGGCGGCCTCTGCTATTCGGTCGGTGCGATTTTTTACCTGATGCGCCGCCTGCCGTACAGCCACGTCATCTGGCATCTCTTCGTCATGGGCGGCAGTGCCATCCATTTCTACACGGTGTTCCATTACGTCCTGCCTTTGCCGGAGGTCGTGCGCTCAGCTATTGCGATGATCTGAACGACTTTCGGAACACAGAAAAAGACCCGCTCCGAGGAGCGGGTCTTTTCTATCTCATCTGCAAAGATTATTTGGCCAGAGCGTTGACCTTGCGAGCCAGACGGGACTTTTTGCGGGCAGCAGCATTCTTGTGATAAACTTTGTTTGCAGCAGCCTGGTCGATCGTCTTGCATGCAACCGTAAGGAGGGATTTCGCTTCTTCAGCGTTTCCAGCCTCAACAGCATCGAGGACACGGCGGGAAGCAGTGCGTACGCGGGACTTCTCAGCAGCGTTCTTTGCATGGCGCTTAGCGTCAGATTTTACACTCAGGATAGATGCTTTGATATTCGGCAAGTAATTCACCCCCTTAATTAATGTCGTTACCTAAGTATAATATCATGGGTCAAATGAAAAAGCAACTATTTCTTTCCATTTCTTGCAAGCAGAGTAACGGCGATGATATAATGAAAGAAATTTTTCGTGACAAATCCTGTGGAGAGGAGCGGTTTTACATGCATTACCGGTATGTCCTGGGAGCGGCCCTGCTTGTCTGCGCGCTCTGGCAGCCGTCAACAGAGGCGTCGGGCTATTTCCCGATGACAAAAGATGTTGTGGCGCACGAATCTCCTGACGGCAGCCTGAGCTTTGCAACGGGCCCCGATGTGCCGCTGACCAAGGTGCTTGGCAGGGCTGGAGAACGTCCTGCGTATTATTTCCGCTTCTGGGCGCAGAACCGGCGCATCGGGAACGGGCAGGGACTCATCCATGCGCGTCTGCTGGCCGATGGACAGGATGTGAAGCTGGAGCCTGTGGGAGAAGAAGCCGATATGCATGCGGCCAATGTCTTCTGCGGCTCGTACCGTGTTGCGGAAGACGACCTGCGGCAGGCGGCGCATGCCTCTTCATACGAATTCCGGCTCGTCGATGATGCAGGCAGGATCCTGTGGAAGCAGCAGGGCAAGTCAAAGACCACGGAGGCCTTCCAGAAGATCCTGGCGGCGGCGCCCGCTTCGTATCTGCGCGAGGGTGTCGTGCGCGATGAAAAGGCCGTGGACTCCGTACGCCGCGATTCCCGTCCGCGCGTCTTCCTGCCGTCCGTCACGCCGGGTGAGGTGCAGGCATGGCTTGTCCTGCACCATCAGGTCCTGCTGCAGGACAAGCTCGGCAGGGAACTGTGGGGGGAGTTCCGTCCCTATTACCATAAGTCGCATGATGACATCGTCTTCTTCATGGGCAGGGCAATCGGCGACGGCGTGCCGCTCATCACGTTTGAGACGCGTCCGTATGCGGGCGGCACGATGCTGGCGATGATGAAGGACCAGATCCTCGAAGACCGGTACTGGCATACGGCCCGCACGGTCGGCATGATGACGGCCGCCGATGATATCGTGAGCCTGACTTCGGTATGGCGTGACCTCGATGACCAGTGGGATGGCTTCCTCGATGATGCGTACAAGACGTTCCAGCCCTATGCGGATTTCGGTTTCGTCCTGGATTGCACGCACAAGAAGGGCGAGGGCAACCGGTTCTTTGTCACGAAGGTGGGGGCGGGCGTCACGAGCCTTGCGCCGAACGAAGAACTGCTGGCTCTCGACGGCGAGGAGCTGGCCTGGTACAAGCCGAACGAGCTGCGCCTGAAGCTCCTGCAGCACAAGGATGCGGCAACATTTCGCCTGCGCACACCGGCGGGAGAGGAACGCGAGGTAAAGATGGCGCCCGTCCTGCATCAGCCTGAGAATACAGCCGGACTGCCGCAGGACAGAGATGCGTTCTTTAAAGCCGGCAAGGTCAAGGGCAGCAAGGAGGCCGTCGTCGATGCCGGGAATTATCCAGTACTGTTTTCGCAGGCTGACCCCACCTATGCACAGCCTTCGACACGGGAACTTTATGAAACAGCATTGGAAAAGAAAGCTGCTGCCGAAAAACGATAAAGGGCAGATGGCAGTTATCCGCAGGTACAGCATCTGGTACCGGCACACTGAGCTTATACAATTACGAGGAGTAGATTATGCAGAATAAGAATATCCGCAATTTCTCGATTATCGCACATATCGACCACGGCAAGTCGACCATTGCCGACCGGCTCATCGAGTATACGGGCACGCTTTCCAAGCGTGAGATGGAGGCGCAGGTCCTCGACAACATGGACATCGAGCGCGAGCGCGGCATCACCATCAAGTCGCAGACGGTCCGCCTGAATTACAAGGGCAAGGATGGGGAGGAGTACGAGCTCAACCTCATCGACACGCCGGGTCATGTCGATTTTACGTATGAAGTATCGCGCAGCCTCGCCGCCTGCGAGGGTGCTCTGCTCGTCGTCGATGCCGCGCAGGGCGTTGAGGCGCAGACGCTCGCCAACGTCTACATGGCACTCGAGCATGACCTCGAGATCATTCCCGTCATCAACAAGATCGACCTGCCGAGCGCTGACCCGGAACGCGTCAAGAAGGAGATCGAGGACGTCATCGGCCTCGATACGTCGAATGCCGTGCTGGCCTCGGCCAAGACGGGCATCGGCATCGAGGAGATTCTCGACGCGATCGTCGACTACATCCCGGCGCCCGAGGGCGATGAGAATGCGCCACTGCAGGCCCTGATTTTCGACTCGTTCTTCGATTCGTACAAGGGCGTCATCGCGCACATCCGCGTCATGCAGGGTCACATCCGGAAGGGCATGAAGCTCAAGCTTATGAACTCCGGCAAGGTCTTCGAAGTCACGGATGTCGGCTGCTTCAAGCCGCAGCCGGTCGATCTCGGCTACCTCGATGTCGGCGAAGTCGGCTTTGTCGCAGGCTCTCTCAAGGACGTGCGCGACGTGCGCGTCGGCGATACGATCACGTACGCCGAAAATCCCGCGAGCGAGCCGCTGCCGGGCTACCGCGGCGTCAACCCGATGGTCTACTGCGGCCTTTATCCGGTCGAGAGCTCCGACTACGATAACCTCAAGGATGCGCTGGAGAAGATGCAGATCAACGATGCGGCACTCGTTTTCGAGCCGGAGACGTCGGTCGCGCTGGGCTTCGGCTTCCGCTGCGGCTTCCTCGGCCTGCTGCACATGGATGTCATCCAGGAACGCCTCGAGCGCGAGTACAACCTCAAGCTCATCACGACGGCGCCGTCCGTTATCTACCACGTCTACAAGACAGATGGCACGATGATCAAGGTCAGCAATCCGGCCGAACTGCCGCCGCAGACGGAAATCGAGCACATCGAGGAACCGTACGTCAAGGCCACGGTCATCGTCCCGAATGATTTTGTCGGCGCCGTCATGGAAATCTCACAGGACAAGCGCGGCGAATTCAAGGGTATGGACTACCTCGATACGAACCGTGTCATGATCACGTACCACATCCCGCTCAATGAAATCATCTTCGATTATTTTGACCGCCTGAAATCCGCGACGCGCGGCTATGCCTCGCTCGATTACGAGCTTGCCGACTACAAGGAATCGAAGCTTGTCAAGGTCGACATCCTCCTGAACGGCGATCCCGTCGATGCGCTCTCGACAATCGTCCACAAGGACCGCGCGGCTGCGCGCGGCCGCCAGCTCGCCGCCAAGCTCAAGGAGATCATCCCGCAGCAGATGTTCGAGATCCCCATCCAGGCGGCCATCGGTTCGAAGGTCATCGCGCGCGAGAACGTGCGCGCCCGCCGCAAGGACGTGCTTGCAAAGTGCTACGGCGGCGATATCTCGCGCAAGCGCAAACTGCTCGAGAAACAGAAGGAAGGCAAGAAGCGCATGAAGGCCGTCGGCAGTGTCGAAGTGCCGCAGGAAGCGTTCATGGCCATCTTGAAGATTGACTGATACATGGATGGAAAGGAAGAGGGAAATACCATGAAACGACAATGGGGCCTCTACCTCCACATCCCGTTCTGCCGTCAGAAATGCTTTTACTGCGATTTCCCGTCGTTTGCCGGACGGGAGCGCTATGAGGCGGATTATACGGACGCCCTGTGCCGGGAACTCCTGGAACAGGGCGTTCTTTATCGGGAAAAGTGGGGAAGGCCGGCGACCATCTATATGGGCGGCGGCACGCCGAGCATTCTGCCCGTGGCGCTCATGGAGCATTTGCTGCAGACCGTGTGCCGCGTCTTTGCCCTGACGGGGGATGAGGATTCGTCGGAGCTTGAATTTACCGTGGAGTGCAATCCGGGGACGGTGGATGCGGAGAAGCTGACCCTTCTTCGCTCCTATGGCGTCAACCGTCTTTCCTTTGGCGTTCAGACGTTTGACGACGGCCTGCTGCAGGCCATCGGCCGCATCCATACGGGCCAGCAGGCAAAGGAGGCCATGCAGCTGGCGCGGGAGGCAGGCTTCCGGAATGTCAGCATGGACCTCATGTACGGCCTGCCACATGAAAGCCTGGCCGTGCTGCGGCATGACCTTGAGACCATGATCGCGCTGAAGCCTGAGCACATCTCCATTTACGGGCTGCAGCTGGAGGAGGGCACAGCCTTCTATAGGATGAAAGAGCTCGGCAGGCTCGCGTTGCCCGACGAGGAAACGGTTGAACAGATGTACGATCTCATGGCGTCGTTTTTGCCCGCTCATGGCTATGCGCGCTACGAAATATCAAATTTTGCCCGGCCGGGCTATGAGAGCCGCCACAATCTTTCGTATTGGCAGGATGTCCCGTATCTCGGTGTCGGCGCGGCCGCTCACTCATATCTGGAGGGAAGGCGCTACGCCAATGGTGTGGATATCTCCGCTTACATCCGGGCGATGCAGGCGGGCGGCAGCGTGCGCGAGGAGGAAGAACCGGCTGAACGCGCCATCGCCATGGAGGAATTTGCCTTCCTGGCGCTGCGCACGTCGCAGGGGCTCAGCCGCGAGGCCTTTTTCAAGCGCTTTGCCGTTTCGCTTGAACGCATTTACAGCAAAACGATTCACGAGATGAAGCAGAAGGGACTGCTCGAGGAGCAGGACGGCTGGCTGCGCCTGACGCCGCTTGGCATGAAATACGGCAACCTGGTATTTGAGGCCTTCCTGCTGACCTGAGATTGTAACATCGGCAATGGCAAAAGACGCCATCACGTGCTAGACTGAAGGAAAAGACAGCAATGTGGAGAAAGGAAGTCTTTTCATGCATACGATCAAGGTCAAGCGCGTCTATGAGAAGCCGGAGGCAGCAGATGGCGTGCGCGTGCTCGTCGACCGTCTCTGGCCGCGCGGCATCAGGAAGGAAGCGCTGCCGCACGATTACTGGGCCAAGGAGGTCACGCCCTCAGCGGAGCTGCGCACGCTCTACCATCGCGGCGAGATGCCGTTTGCGGGCTTTGCCGAAGGGTACGAAGAAGAGCTGAACGGGAGCAAAGGCGCGTCTGACTTTGCTGAGAAGTGCCGGGAATGGCTCCAGCAGAGCGATGTCACCCTGCTCTATGCGGCGAAGAACACCGAAGAGAACCATGCGCTGGTCCTGCAGGCCTGGCTGCGCCGGCAGCTTTCCTGACAACTTTTGTCAGGGGATTGTCAGGAACGGCACCATGTAGTAAAGTAAAGGCAGCTGCTCGTGATGCTGCGGGCAGGATGCATCTGTTTTTGAGACAGGAGGGATCCTCATGAAATCCATTGCGATGATTGTTATGCCGGGCTGCCCGTATTGCGCCAAGGCCCGTCAGGCCGTCGGCGAACTGCGGGAGGAAAAACCGGTTTATTTTGATGTGCCGGTCGATGAGATCGACGAGACATCCGAGGCGGAGAAGCTCAAGCCTTATCAGGGCCAGTATTACTATGTGCCGACGCTGTTCGTGGATGGCAAGAAGATCTACGAGGCTCAGCCGGGCCACGATTACGAGGTGATTAAGGCCGCTGTGGCGGAAGCCTTTGCCGAAGCGGTCAAATAAGAGTCTCTGCATGGCAGCATGGTGCGACGCGCATCCTCAGGGAATGCGTATCGCACCGTTTCTTTTTATGGGATGAAAAATTTTTGACTTTTTGTCTTTTTAACTATTGACTTTTTGTTTTTATCGGTGTATATTCTTAGTAGATTCAAAGTTAGCACTCAGATAGCAAGAGTGCTAACAGCAAAAGATCATAGAGAGAGGAGGCAGGCAGATGGCTGACGAATTGGATGAACGCAAGAAACGCGTGCTGCGTGCTGTCGTCGATGATTACATCGAATCGGCAGAACCGGTCGGCTCGCGCACCCTGGCCCGCAAATATGATCTGGGCGTCAGCCCGGCGACCATCCGCAACGAGATGGCCGATCTCGAGATGCTCGGGTATCTCGAACAGCTGCATACTTCCTCCGGCCGCATCCCTTCGTCGAAGGGATACCGCTTCTACGTCGACGGGCTGATCCCTCCGAAACCGGTGAGCGACGAGGAAAAGGTCCTGATCGACAGGTGGTACAAGGCGCGGGTCAAGCGGATCGATGAGGTTTTCCAGGAAACGGCACGGATCATCTCGCAGGTCACGAAGAATGTTTCACTGGTACTGGCCCCGCAGATGACGCAGGCGGCCTTCCGATGCCTGCAGTTCCTGCCGCTCGATGACCAGCGCGTCATCACGGTGCTCATGACCGATGCGGGCTTCATCGAGAACAAGATCGTGCCGATGCCGCCGGGATCCAGTTTCGAGGATTTCCAGCGCATGGCGGAGGTCATCAACAAGAACCTCGCCGGTCACACACTGGCGACAATCGAGCATGAATCCCTGCTGCGCATCCGCGATGAGATCCAGGACGAGCCGCTTTACACCTCGGCCCTTGAGATCATCAACCGGGCTCTTGACTCGGGCAGGCGCGAGCGCCTTTATCTCGGCGGCACGACGCAGATGCTCGAGCAGCCGGAATTCCACGATGTGGAAAAGGTCAAGGAGACGCTGCTGATCCTCGAGAAGGAAGAACTCATGAAAGATGTCCTGCATGCCCATATGGGCGACGGCCTCGAGGTCACAATCGGCAAGGAGAATGAGGACAGTCACTTCAAGGACAGCAGCATCATCACCGCGACGTACCATCTCGATGGTGAGCTCCTGGGTACGATTGCCGTGCTGGGGCCGACGCGCATGGAGTATGCCAAGGCCATGAGCCTTTTGGAATACATGAATTCAAATCTTACAGAAGTCATCAAGCGGTTCCACTGGTAGAGCCGCAGAAGTCGTTGGGAAGAGGTGAGGGTTTTGCCATCGTTTATCAAAGACGAAATGAAAAAGAAAGATGAGCAGAAGCTGGAGGAGATGCAGCAGGAAATCGATGAGGCGGAAGCAGAAGAGGCCGCCGGTGAGACTGCTGATGATTCGGAAGCGGAAGCCACGGCATCCGATACCGGGGCTTCGGCGGATGATCAGGAAGAGCTTGCAGCCCTGAAGGCGCAGGTCGAGAAACTGACGGCCGAGCTGCAGGAAAAGAATGACCGGCTGCTCCGCCTGCAGGCGGATTTTGATAATTTCCGCCGCCGTTCCGCCAAGGAACGCGAGGAGATTGCCGCCGTGGTCACGCAGGGCTTCTGCAAGGATATGCTGCCGCTGCTCGATAATTTTGAGCGTGCCATGGCTGCAGAAACGAAGGATGTCGAGGCGTTCCAGAAGGGCGTCGAGATGATCTTCACCCAGTTCCAGGAAGTCCTCAAGAAGAACGGCCTGGAAAAAATTGAGACAGAAGGCCAGAAGTTCGATCCGAACTATCATCAGGCTGTCATGCGCATCGAGGATCCCGAGCGCGAGGACGACACCATTGCCCAGGAGCTCCAGAAGGGCTACATGGTCAAGGGACGCGTCATCCGCCCGAGCATGGTTCAGGTCGTATCCAACTGATGATGCTGGCCTCATGATATAGATGATAAAAGTTTTTTCATAAAGTTTAGGAGGATGTTACCATGTCTAAAGTAATTGGTATCGATTTAGGTACGACGAACTCCGTTGTATCTGTCATGGAAGGCGGCGAACCGACCGTCATCACGAATCCGGAAGGCAGCCGCATCACGCCGTCTGTCGTCGGTTTCACGAAGGACGGCCAGCGCCTCGTCGGTCAGCTGGCAAAGCGCCAGGCTGTATCAAACCCGGACCGCACGATCTCGTCCATCAAGCGTCATATGGGCGATCCGAACTATAAAGTAACGATTGACGGCAAGGATTACACGCCGCAGGAAATTTCGGCCATGATTCTGCAGAAGCTCAAGGGCGATGCCGAGGCATATCTCGGCGAAACGGTTACGCAGGCCGTCATCACGGTCCCGGCTTACTTCAACGACAGCCAGCGTCAGGCCACGAAGGATGCCGGCAAGATCGCAGGCCTTGAAGTCCTGCGTATCGTCAACGAGCCGACGGCAGCAGCACTCGCTTACGGCCTCGACAAGGACAAGGATGAGACGATCCTCGTCTTCGACCTCGGCGGCGGCACGTTCGATGTCTCGATCCTCGAGCTCTCCGAGGGCACGTTCGAAGTCCAGGCCACGAATGGTGATACGCACCTCGGCGGCGATGACTTCGACCAGAAGATCATCGACTGGATGGTCGGCGAATTCAAGCAGGAGAACGGCATCGACCTCTCCCAGGACAAGATGGCTGCCCAGCGCCTCAAGGAAGCTGCTGAGAAAGCCAAGATCGAGCTCTCGAGCATGACGCAGACGAACATCAACCTGCCGTTCATCACGGCGGATGCTTCGGGCCCGAAACACCTCGACCTCACGCTGACGCGTGCAAAATTCAATGAGCTTACGAGCGACCTCGTCGAGCGCACGATGGGCCCGACGCGCAAGGCCATGGCCGATGCAGGCCTTTCGGCTGACGACATCGACAAGATCATCCTCGTCGGCGGTTCTTCCCGTATCCCGGCCGTCCAGGATGCCATCCGCAACATCCTGCACAAGGAGCCGTCGAAGGGCGTCAACCCGGATGAGTGCGTATCCGTCGGTGCTGCCATCCAGGGCGGTGTTCTTGTCGGTGAAGTCAAGGATGTCCTGCTCCTCGATGTTACGCCGCTTTCCCTCGGTATCGAGACGCTCGGCGGTGTCTGCACGAAGATCATCGAGCGCAACACGACAATCCCGACGCATAAGAGCCAGGTCTTCTCGACGGCCGCTGATAACCAGCCGTCTGTTGATATCCACGTCCTGCAGGGCGAGCGCGAGATGGCTGCCGGCAACAAGACGCTCGGCCGCTTCGAGCTCACGGATATCCCGCCGGCTCCGCGCGGAGTACCTAAGATTGAAGTTTCCTTCGATATCGATGCCAACGGCATTGTGCACGTATCCGCCAAGGACCTCGGCACGGGCAAGGAGCAGAAGATCACGATTCAGTCTGACAGCGGCATGAGCAAGGAAGATATCGACCGCATGGTCAACGAAGCCAAGGCTCATGAGGCGGAGGACAAGAAGCAGAAGGAAGCCATCGACGCCAAGAACAACGCCGACAACATGGTTTACCAGGCTGAAAAGACCATCAAGGAGCTCGGTGACAAGGCCGATGCCGGCAAGGTTTCGGAAGTCAAGGCTGCTTGCGAGAAGGTCAAAGAGGCCATCAAGAGCAACGATACGGAAGCCATCAAGAAGGCAACCGAAGAGCTGCAGAAGCCGCTCTATGAGCTCAGCGCCGCTGCTTATCAGCAGGCACAGGCTGCCGGTGCCCAGGGGGCTCAGGCTGGTACCGAGAGCGCACAGGGTGCTCAGCAGCAGAAGAAAGACGATGATGATGTCGTCGACGCCGATTACACGGAAGTCAAGGACGACAAGAAATAAGCGATTGAAGTGGTAAGAGTTGGGAGTTTGACGTGGGAAGGGCCTGGTCCCTTCCCGCAGACTCCCAATTTTTCTATAAGGGTGGTGCAACGTGAGCGAGAAACGCGATTACTATGAGGTGCTTGGCGTCGATAAGAGCGCGGATGAGAAAGAAATCAAACGCGCCTATAAGAAGCTGGCCCGTAAATATCATCCGGACCTCAATCCGGATAATCCGAAAGAGGCTGAAGCCAAATTCAAGGAAATCAATGAAGCATATGATGTCCTGAAAGACCCGAAGAAACGTGCTCAGTACGATCAGTTCGGCTCGGCTGCCTTTGACGGAACCGGTGGCTTCGGCGGCGGTGCTGGTGCCGGTGGTTTCGGCGGTTTCGGCGGCTTTGGAGGCTTCGGCGGCGGTGCCGGTACCGAAGGCTTCGGGGATATCTTCGACATGTTCTTCGGCGGTGCCGGCGGCCGTCAGGCCCGTCAGCCGGGGCCGGAGCGTGGCAATGACCTGCGTTATGATCTCGAGATTTCATTCGAGGATGCCGCTTTTGGCAAGGAAGTGGAACTCACAATTCCGCGCACGGTCGAGTGCTCTACCTGCCATGGCACGGGCGCGGCGCCGGGAACGAGTCCTGAGACCTGCTCCGTGTGCCACGGCACCGGCCAGCAGCAGGTTGTCCGCAACACAGCCTTTGGCCGCATGATGAGCAGCCAGACGTGTTCACACTGCCATGGCACGGGCAAGGTCATCAAGACGCCCTGCAAGGACTGTCATGGTACTGGCCGCAAACGCGAGACGAAGACGGTCAAGGTCGGCATCCCAAAGGGCGTCGACCAGGGTTCGCGCGTCCGCGTGTCGGGGGCCGGCGAGGCCGGCCGCAACGGCGGCGGCTACGGCGATCTCTACGTTTACATCTTTGTCAAGCCGCATAAGCTCTACAAGCGTCAGGGCAACGATGTCATCGTGGAAGTGCCGGTTACCTTCGTGCAGGCCGCACTCGGCGGCACGGTACAGGTGCCGACGCTCGACGGCCCCGTCGACCTCAAGATTCCGGCAGGCATCCAGTCCGGCAAGGTCCTGCGCATCCGCAATCATGGCATCCCGTTCCTGCGCGGTTCGGGACGCGGTGACGAGCTCGTGCACATCAAGGTGTTGACGCCGCAGAATCTTTCCTCGCGCCAGAAGGAACTCCTGCGCGAATTCGGCGAGATCAGCGGCGACAAGGTCAATCCGGAGCAGAAGAGCTTCCTCGACGACCTCAAGCGCTTCTTCAAGAAATAATCTCATCGAAAAATGCCATGCGAGGCAGCTGCTTCGCATGGCATTTTTTATGCATTCAGTTGTCAGATGGAGCCATCCATCAGCCCCAGACCTCGTTGGCGATCTCTTTGACAAGGGCGAGCTTGGCCCACTGCTGTGCTTCGGTGAGCTTGTTGCCAATCTCGCAGGAGGCGAAGCCGCACTGCGGGCTCAGATAAAGGTCTTCGAGCGGCACGTACTTGGCTGCCTCATGGATGCGGGCGATGATGGCCGCCTTGTCCTCAAGTTCCGGACGCTTCGTCGTGATGAGGCCGAGCACGACTTTCTTGCCCGGCGTGACCTGTTTGAGGCACGCAAAGCCGCCGGAACGCTCATCATCGAATTCAAGATAATAGGCGTTGACATTCTCGCGCGTGAAGAGCGGGTCAGCAATCGGGTCGTAGGCGCCGCTGGCGAAGTAAACGGAATGGTAGTTGCCGCGGCAGACGTGCGTGTTGATGACGAGGTCGTCAGGGCTTCCCTCGATGGCGAGATTGTTGACCGTCACGAACTGCTCGGCGAGCTTCCGGAGATCGGAACCCTCGACGTAGGCAAATTTGCCGCCTTTCTTGCCGCCGGCAGCCAGCACGCCCCAGGTGCAGTCATCGAACTGCAGGTTGCGGCAGCCCGCCGCGTAGAGGTCGCGGATGACCGTGCGGTAGCCCTGGGCAATGGCCTCGATGAGCTCCTCGTCCGTTGCATAAATCTTGCGCGTGCGCTCGATGTTGTCGGGCAGGATCAGCTGCTGGAAGAACTGGGCCGGTGCCGGGATGGTCTGCTTGGCGACGGTGTTCTCATCGGTCAGTGCTTGTACGAATTTGAAATGCTCGACAAAGGGATGATGTTCGGCAGAGAGCGGACCCGTCAGCCAGGTGTCGTCAATCAGGGCCGGTTCGCCGTGGAAGCAGACGCCTTTATCGGTTTTCTGATGGGCGATGCCCGCAAAGCCCCACATGAAGTCGAGATGCCAGGTCGCACGGCGGAACTCGCCGTCCGTGATCACCTGGTAACCGGCTTTCTTCTGCTTGGCGACGAGATCGCGGATGCAGGCATCTTCGACGGCCTTGAGTTCTTCATGGGAAATCGTGCCGTCCGCGAATTCCTGGCGGGCTTTTTTCAGCTCTGCCGGACGCAGGAAACTGCCGACGTAATCGTGACGGAATGGGGTGGAAAACTGCTTGCTCATAGGGATGACCTCCTGTCAATCAGATACCGGCCGGGTGTCCGGTAATCCGGTAAGTTGTTCTGTCTTTGCTGTCCGATTGGTTGATGGCTATACTTTACCGCAAATGAGGCCGCTTGAAAAATACTTAAAACCACTGCCTGGCCATAGATTCAACCTATGGCCAAATGGGCAGGGCTGTAGTATGATGGAGCGGGAGGGGAGAATATGACACTCAATCAATTGCGCTACGTCGTGGAGGCAGCGTCATCCGGTTCCATCACGGAAGCGGCTCAGCGGCTCTTCATCACGCAGCCGAGCCTTACGGCAGCCATCCATTCGCTTGAGGAGGAGCTCGGCATTACGATTTTCCGGCGCACGAACAAGGGCATCACGCTGACGGTGAAGGGTGAGGAGTTCCTCGCCTATGCGCGGCAGATGCTCGAGCAGGAGGCGCTGATCCGGGAACGGTACAGCAGGCGGCGGCAGAAAAAGCTGCTGTTCTGCGTCTCTGCCCAGCATTATTCCTTTGCCGTGGAAGCATTCGTCGATCTCCTGCGGGAATACGGCGGTGCCGAATATGAATTCCACATGCGGGAGACGGAGACGTACAAGATCCTGGAGGATGTGGGCGGTTTTCGCAGCGAGATCGGCATCCTCTATCTGAATCCCTACAACGAAACCATCGTGCGGCGCGCCATCGAGGATCACGGGCTCATCTTCACGCCGCTCTTCACGGCACGCCCGCATGTCTTCATCAGCAAGCACAATCCCCTGGCGGCAAAGGAGGTCATCACGCTTCCGGATCTTGCGGAATACCCGCGCCTTTCGTATGAGCAGGGCGCGCACAATGCCTTTTACTATGCGGAGGAAATCCAGAGCACGCGCCCTGTGAAGAAGGACATCATCGTGACGGACCGGGCGACACTTTTTAACCTGCTCATCGGCCTCGACGGCTATACGATCTCAAGCGGCGTCATCAACGAGGAGCTCAATGGCCCGGATATCGTGGCGCGGCCCCTGGCCGTCGATGATTTCATGGAGATCGGCTATCTGACCCGCCGTGACATCAAGCTCAGCCGCTTCGGCAGGGTGTACATCGAGAAGCTGCGCCGGCGCGTCAGCAAGGTGGTGCCATAAAAAAAGCAGATGCACGCTGGCATCTGCTGAGATGGGATCGTCTGGCTGCACGCCTGTCATCTGCCGGATCAGCCGAAAAACTCGACGATCTTGTGGATGGCGAGCGCCATGTGATTGGGGTTCTGGAAGGGGTGATTGGCTCCTTCGATGGGGATGAATTCAATGACATTGTTTTCGGCAAAGGCCTTCGATTCGGCAATGGGGACCATCGCATCCTCCGTGCCATGCAGGATGAGCATGTCGTCGGCAAAGTCGAAGTATTCGTGATCCGTGGCCTTGAAGGCGTTGAGGTCGTCGAGGAAGCTCTGGTCCATCTTCATCTTGCGCTCGTAGCCGACCTGGATTTCCTTGCCCTTCTTGAGCTTGGTGCGGTCGTCGTCCGTTATGTGGTTGCTCATGGCGCGATACATATCGGTGGAGGGGCAGCGCAGCGCGATTTTCCGGAAGGGATTGCCGACTTCGATGAGGTAGCGCAGCGTCAGATAGCCGCCAAAGCTCGTAGAATAGATATAAAGATTCTTGGCCTTGAGTTCATCCCTGGCGTACTGCGTGACGATGGTCAGATAGGTCAGGCATTCCGGTACGCTGAGCTTTTTGCGGGCGTCGGCGCCGTGGCAGGGCCAGTCGAAGGCGATGACGGCATACCCCTTGTATTTGCTCGTCAGGTGCTCGGCAAATTTCACGGTGCCGGCCGTTTCCTTGCTGCTGCCGAACCCGTGCGTGACGAGGACGACGTTGGAAAATGTCCGGGTATTTTTATCGCTGTCTTTTACAAAAAGCTTGCAGCGGATGCTGAAGCCCTGCTGATTGATATCAAAGTGTTTTTCCATGGGATTCCCTCTTTTTCTGTGTGATCCGTCCCGGGGGACAGGATTAAGTATACCACAGAAGAGCGGGGATTTCTCAGTGTCTTTCGTCCTTGTTTTTTGCCGGGAGAACACGTATAATGAAATGACCATAGAAAGAAAGGAACGATGCGCTTTGAAATGGGCCGAAGTCAGTATTCGCACGACACATGAGGAAACGGATATCGTGGCGGAAATCTTCCACGATGTCGGAGCATCCGGCGTGGTCATCGAGGACCCGGAACTCCTGAACAGCTACATCGATAGCGGTCTTTTTGATTATTCCGACCTGCCGAAGGCGGAGCAGACGGAGCTGGTCACGGTCAAGGCTTATCTGCCGGCTGATGAGGAGCTCGATGCGAAGCTGCGGGCTTTTGAGCAGGGAGTCAAAGAGCTGGCACGCCGTGACGGACGCGATGAGAAGGAAGTCGAGATCTCCTGCCAGACGGTCCAGGATGAGGACTGGGCTGACAATTGGAAGGCGTACTTTCATACGGAAAAGGTCGGCGGCCTCATCGTCATCCAGCCGTCCTGGGAAGAGTATGAAGCGAGTCCCGATGACATCGTCGTGAAGCTTGACCCCGGTGCCGCCTTCGGCACGGGCACGCATCCGACGACGGCCATGTGCATCCGGGCGCTCGAATCACTCGTCAAGGGCGGCATGCGCGTCTTTGATGTGGGCACGGGGTCCGGTGTGCTGGCCGTGGCTGCCGCCAAACTCGGTGCCGGCGAGGTCGTGGCGATGGATTACGACCGTACGGCCGCGCATGTCGCCGCTGAGAACGTGCAGCTGAATCATGTCGAGGACCGCGTGACGACGGGCGTCTCCGACCTGCTGAAGCAGTTTACGGGCAAGGCGGATCTCATCATCGCCAATATCATTGCCGATATCGTCATCCGTCTCTTCGACGAGCTCGACGAACATCTGGCACCCGGCGGGCATCTGCTGGCTTCGGGCATCATCGACGAGCGCGTGGCCGACGTCACGGAAGCTGCGATTGCACATGGTTTCGTCATCGACCAGGTCATGGAGGAGAGCGGCTGGGCCGCCATGGTCATCAGCCGGGGGGAAGACGCATGAGGAGGCTTTTCTACAAGGGCCATCTGTCTGAGACTATTGCCATCACGGGACCCGATGCACATCATCTCATGCATGTCATGCGCGCCAAGCCCGGCCAGGAGGTCGTGGTCGTGGATGATGCGGGCAAAGTGGGCCGCATGGAGATGGTGGCATTTTCGCCGGAGGCCGTAACGCTGAAGCTTCGCGAGGAACTGGCCGCCGATACGGAGTCGCCGCTTGAACTCATCCTCGCGCAGTGCCTCTTGAAGGCGGACAAGATGGATACCGTCGTGCAGAAGGCCGTGGAGCTCGGTGCGACGGGCGTCATGCCCATCCGCTCGCATAACTGCGTCGTGCGCTACGACGCGAAGAAGGCCGAGAGCCGCCGCAGCCGCTGGCAGAAGATTGCCGATGAGGCGGCAAAGCAGTGCGGCCGCACGGCACTCGTCGAGGTCTGCCCGATTGCATCGCTGGCCTCATTCTGCACGGCCATGCAGCAGGAGGGGACAGAGGTTGTATTCTGCTATGAGAATGAAGAACAGGAGACGGCAAAGGCCTGCCTGCAGAAGCTTGCGGGCAAACGCATCGTGCTGCTCATTGGCCCGGAGGGCGGCTTTACGCTTGAGGAGGCTGAGGCCGTCATGGCGGCAGGCGGTCACAGCGTGACCCTTGGCCCGCGCATCCTGCGGGCGGAGACGGCGGCCATTGCCGGGCTCAGTATCGTACAATATGAAAAAGGAGATTTGGGAAGTTGAAAGTCGCTTTGACTACGCTTGGCTGCAAGGTCAATCAGTTTGAAACGGAAACCATGGAAGGCCTGTTCAAGCAGCGGGGCTATACGGTGGTGCCCTTTGAGGAAAAGGCCGATGTCTATGTCGTGAATACCTGCTCGGTCACGAGCCTCGGCGACCGCAAGAGCCGTCAGATTATCCGCCGCGCGCACCGCGAGAATGAACAGGCCATCATTGCGGTCTGCGGCTGCTATGCGCAGGTCGCGCCAAAGGAAATCGAGGCCATCGAGGGCGTGCGCGTTGTGCTCGGCACCAAGGAACGCGCGCATATCGTCGATTACGTCGAGAAGGCCATGCAGGAAGACGGCATCCAGGGAACGATCACGGATATCATGCAGGCCAGGACGTTTGAGGACATTCCGCTCTACGACAGCCCTGAGCGCACGCGCGCCTTCCTCAAGATCGAGGACGGCTGCCAGAATTTCTGCTCGTACTGCATCATCCCGTATGCGAGGGGGCCAGTGAAATCGCGTTTGCCGGAGCATGTGCGCCGCGAAGCGGAGAAGCTGGTCGCGATGGGCTTCAAGGAGATCGTGCTGACGGGCATCCATCTCGGTGCCTATGGCCGGGATCTGCCGGGGCAGGTGACGCTGGCGGATGCTTGCCGCGAGGTGCTTCAGGTGCCGGGGCTCAAGCGCCTGCGCCTGGGATCGCTGGAATCCATCGAGCTTTCGCCTGAGCTCTTTGCACTGATCCGTGAGAACGAGCGCTTCTGCGCGCATCTGCACCTGCCGCTGCAGGCGGGTTCGGACAAGGTCCTGCACGACATGAACCGCCATTACGATACGGCGGAGTTTGCGCGCCTCATCGAGCATGTCGAGCACGAGGTGCCGGGCGTTGCCATCTCCACCGATATCATCGTGGGCTTCCCGGGGGAGACGGAGGAGGACTTCCAGGCGGGGCTCGATTTCGTTGAACGCATGAATTTCGCGCGCATGCACGTCTTCCCGTATTCGCGCCGCACGGGTACGCCGGCTGCTGCGCGCCGCGATCAGGTCGATGAGGCCGTCAAGAAGGAGCGCGTGCACCGCATGCAGGCGCTGGCGGACCGCAAGGCAGAGGAATTCCATGAGAGTTTCCTCGGCCGCACGATGCGCGTGCTGTTTGAGACGGAACGCGCGGGTGTGACGGACGGACTCACCGACAACTACATCCGCGTCTACACGAAGGATCCCGTGACCTGCGGCGATATCTACGAGGTCCGGCTTGATGAAATCTGGCGCGACGGCCTTCTGGGGCATGTGGTGACGCGGGACGAATAATCCTGAAAAAATCTTTTTTCAAAGAAGGTATTTTCCCGGGAATGACGAATTGTATTTAAAGATAGGTCCTCCGTGGGCCTTGAACGGTGAAGGGGGTGAATATGATGGCAGATTGTATCTTTTGCAAGATTGCACAGAAAGAGATTCCGTCCAAGCTGGTCTATGAAGATGACAGCGTCGTGGCATTCCGCGATCTGGAGCCGCAGGCCCCTGAGCATGTGCTCGTGATTCCGAAGAAGCACGTGGAAAGCCTGCTGGCACTCAAGGACGAGGACAAGGCGCTCGTTTCCCACATCCTCGTCGATGTCATCCCGCAGCTCGCGCGCGATCTCGGTGTGGCCGAAAAGGGCTTCCGCGTCGTGGCCAATACCGGTGAGGAAGGCGGCCAGACCGTAAAGCATCTGCATTTCCACCTCCTTGGCGGCCGCTCTATGCAATGGCCCCCAGGCTGATCGGGAACGGCATTCTGTCCGTTCCGAAAACTTCAGGAGAGTGTTGACAGTGTATTATGCCCTGCGGTATAATGGTGTGGTGTAATTCTAACGACACAAACTCCCATGTTAAGTGGAGGGGGGGAAAAATAGATGGCAAACGAAATCAAAGTTGGTAAAAACGAATCGATCGATAGTGCTCTCCGCCGCTTCAAGCGTATGTCCCAGAAAGCTGGCACGCTTGCTGAAGTGAGAAAACGTGAACATTACGAGAAACCGAGCGTTCGCCGCAAGAAGAAGTCTGAGGCAGCTCGTAAACGCAAGTACAGAGGCTAATCTGTCATTTGCGCCAGGCGCCTGCGAGTTGAAAGATTCGCGGGTGCCTTTTTTAGTACGGTCGTGCAGGAAAAGAGAGGTTGATGAAGTATGTCACTGAAAGAACAGCTCACTGCTGATATGAAGGATGCCATGAAGAATCACGACAAGGACCGCTTGTCCGTCATCCGCATGGTACGCGGCGCCATCCGCCAGGCGGAGATCGACGGCGGCCACACGGAACTCGATGATGAGGCCGTCATCGGCGTCATCAGCAAGGAAGTCAAGATGCGCAAGGATTCCATCGATGAGTTCCAGAAGGGCGGCCGTGAGGATCTCGTCGCCAAGACGCAGGCCGAGATTGACGTGCTCATGCCATATCTGCCGGCTCAGCTCTCCGAGGAGGAAGTCAGGGCACTTGTCAAGGAAGCTGTCGAAAAAACTGGGGCCAAGACACCGAAGGACATGGGCAGGGTCATGGGCATGCTGATGCCGAAGGTCAAGGGACGTGCCGATGGCAAGATGGTCAATACGATCGTCCGCAGCATGCTGCAGGGCTGAGTCGCGTTTATTCGGACAGGCGGGCCGCGGCGGGAGTGAGATGCTCCTGCCGCGGCCTGTTTTTGTGCGCCGATTAGGCATGACAAAACCCCCAGTTCAA
>NZ_QRVW01000008.1:71016-94720 GCF_003458855.1 Mitsuokella sp. AF21-1AC | reverse complement strand
TCCCTCAAGCTCGCGACTTCAGTCGCGGGTAGTTGACTTGTGCTGGTATTTCTTCATCTTGCGCCACAGCGTCGTGCGATGGATCCCGAGCCGCTTAGCTGCGCGGCTGTAGTTGTAGCCTTCTTCCTGCAGCACGCGGTACATCGTCTCCTCCTCCACGCTCTGGAGGACGTGGCCGTTCTCCTCCTCATGCTCCGCCGCTTCCGTCAGCTGCGCAGCAGGCACGGCCTGGCTGCTCCGGTGGAACGGCCGAATCTCGACATCATCCTCGCAGGCCGCCTGGATATCCGCCCGGTCGATTTCCGTGCCGTCCGTCAGCAGCATGATGCGCTCAATCATATTCGCAAGCTGGCGGATATTGCCCGGCCAGGGCAGCTGCTGCAGGAAATCCGCCGCTGCATCCGTCAGAACCGTCAGCTGCGGGTTGAGCTTCTGCATCTTCTTCATCATCGAGCGCGCGAGCAGCGGGATATCCTCGCGCCGCTCCGCCAGCGTCGGCATGTGGATGCGCAGGATATTCAGACGGTAATACAGGTCCTGCCGGAACTCGCCCTTTGCCACCATATCGGCAAGATTCTGGTTCGTCGCCGCGATGACACGCACATCGACAGGGATGATGCTCTCGCTGCCCAGCGGCATGACCTCGCGCTCCTGCAGGACACGAAGCAGTCGCGACTGCAGCGAAATCGGCATCTCGCCGATCTCGTCGAGGAAAAGCGTGCCGCCATGCGCCATCTCAAACACACCCTGGCGGCCGCCCTTGCGCGCCCCGGTAAACGCACCATCCACGTAACCGAACAATTCGGATTCCAGCAGATTCTCCGGCAGAGCCGCGCAGTTGACGGCGACAAACGGCCCCGACGCGCGCTGGCTCATGTTGTGGATGCCCTGCACGAGCATCTCCTTGCCGGTGCCCGACTCACCCGTTATCAAGATCGTGGAATCCGTCAGGGCATAGCGTGCGGCCTTGTTCTTCATATTCTGGCAGGCCCGGGAACGGCCAATCACATCCTCCATGCGGTACTTGGCCGTCAGGCCCTTCGCCATGAGCTTCTTGCGGATGCTCTGTTCGAGACGCTGGACCTCGGATACCTGCTGCAGCGTATAGATCGTAAAGCCGGAACTGCCATTCTGAATGGGTGAAATCTTGACCAGCATCTGCTTGCCATAGACATCCGCCATGATTTCGCCGGCCGTATGGAGCTGCCGGCCCGTCAGACTGCTGCAGAATTCCGCGAGCGGCTTGCCCATGACCTCATAGCGGACGCGGTGAAAGATCAGCTCGGCCTCCGGATTGAAGAGGATGATCTTACCCTCGCCGTCCACGGCCACGATGCCATCCTGCGATTTGTTGATGACGGAACTCAGCATGCGCGACTTGACTTCGTCCTGCTGCACGACACGGGAAATGAGCACGGCTTCCTGCAGGGCCTGCAGGATGGCCTGTTTGCCCGACTCAATCACCTTGGCCTTCAGGCCGTATTTCTTGGCCACACGCACCGAAACGGCGTCGCCGACCAGGACATCCACCCCCTGCCGGATGGCTTCCTGGATCTTTGCTTCGGCTTCCTCTTCCCCGCGGATCACGAACTCAATGAAATGCATGTCGAGAATCTTCTCGATCTCCTCACAGCCGTAGACCATGTTGTCAAACCCGGAAATGCCGATTTTATGCACGGAGCCGCGTTCCGATACCTGGAGGACCGCCTGCATCACATCCATGACCGAAACCTGGATGCGCACGACGGGCAGATCCGCCGCCGAAGTCAGCAGCCGTGCCGTGCCGCCGCGGCTCACGATCACCTTGATGGCATCGCCCGTATTCTTTTCCAACAATTTCCTGGCGTCCTCCAAGTCGGCTTCCACCACTCGGAACAGCTTCTTCTGCTTGGGGAACTGCTCCGCAATGACGAGCTCAATATCCTCCGCCAGTTTCCGGAACGGAGCCACGATCAAGATAGGTGCCTGCATAAAATACCTCCAAAAACGGGTACAGAGCAGCAAAGATCTGTACCCGTACGCCTGCTATTTTCCTGTCAAAGCCCGATGCTGTAGCGGTTGACCCACTCCGAATGCTCCTTCGCATAGGCGCGCAGGACCTCCAGCCCCTGATAAGCCGGGCTGTCTGCGACAATCATGCGGTAAGCGCCGTCGAGCGTGCTTTCAAGCTCCTGCCAGCCATCCTGCGGCGTCCAGCGTTCCGCACGCACCGTGCGCTCCGTGCCCTGCGGCAGATTGACGGCCTTCTTCATGAAGACGATCTGCGATACATTGCCGTTGGCGTCCTTCGTCTCCGCCCACTGCCAGACAATCATATTCGATCCCTTCATGCGCATCGTCGTCGTATCGGCCGTCACATGCGTCGTGACACCGTCCACCGAAGTATTCTCCCACAGCGTGATCCAGCGGTCCGCGGCGCTGCTGCGCGCCACCTCGCCCTGACCGAAGACACTGTCGACAATGGCCGTATAGAACGATTCATCGAACTGCTGGCTCGTGATCTCCTTGACGCGGCCATCCGTCTTGGACCAGATGACCTTGCCCTGCAGATCGTAGAAATCCTCTTTCCGATACTGCACGGTACGGTTCTGCGGATTGATTACGACCTCCGCCAGACTGTACGAGAGCTGCGCGGGATCCGGGATCAGCGCACTCAGGCCATAATTCTCAATCGTCTCCTGAGCCCCTTCATAACTGTACGTCGTCTTGGTCCAAGCAGCGATCTCCGTCGGCACGGTACCGTGACTCGTCGCGGCACTGTGCGTGACCACGACGGAAGACGGGTCAAAATACTTGCTGTACTTGCTGTCGGAATTCAGCCAGTACCAGCCATCGGCACTTGCCGTCCCCATCGGTACGACAAAAAGAGCGGTCAGCAGCAGGAATGCGGCTGCCATGCGGAAAATCTTGAACATAGAGACACCTCATTTCACGCAAAACATCACGAACACACTGTTACCTTTCTTTCTATTCTACCTGTTTCCGTAAGATTCGGCAAGAATCCTCACATTTCATGCGGCAAACGTACATCCGGCAGGATGCCCAAAAGCGCCGCAATCGCCACCCCGTAATTCGTCATCGGGACCCCCTGTGCCCGGCAGGCGGACACGCGGCTCAGGACATACTGGCGGTTGAACATGCAGGCACCGCAGTGGATGACAAGATCATACGGCGCGAGATCCTGCGGGAAATCGCGGCCCGATACGATCCGTATGTCCAGGGCATCGCCAAAACGCCTGCGCAGCAGGCGCGGCAGTTTTACGCGGCCAATATCCTCCTGCAAGGGCTTGTGCGTGCAGGCCTCCGCGATGAGGATGCGGGCATCTCCCGGCAGCTGCAGCAGCGCCTCAGCCCCCTGCACAAAGAAATCGATGTCCCCCTTGTACGCGGCGAACAGCACCGAAAATGACGTCAAAGGCGTCCCCTCCGGCAGCGTATCATGCACGATGCGAAACGCCTGCGAATCCGTGATGACGAGATCCGGCGCCTCGCGCAAGGCAGCCAGCATCGCCGGCAGGCGGTCCGTCGTGCAGCTCGACACGAGGCACTTCCTGTCGAGGAGCTCCCGCAGCGTCTGGACCTGCGGCAGGATCAGTCTCCCCTTCGGCGCCTGGATATCCTGCGGCATCACGAGCAGCACATGACGGCCTTCCGCCACGACGCCGCCCGTGATCGTGCGCTCCCGGTAATCCTCGGGCAGCGCACGCATGATCTCTTCGCGCAGCAGCTCCAGCCCCTGACGCTCCGTGGCACTGACGCGCAGGACCGGCTGTCCGGTTTTCGCCTCGATGCGCCGTGCCAGCCTCTCACCTGCCTCGCCGCGCTCATCCATGCGGCTCAGCACCGCAAGGGCCGGAATCTCCCGCTGGCGAAAATGTGCCAGCCAGCGAAGCTCCTGCTCCATATCCTCATCCGTAAACAGCACGAGCGCGATATCCGTCGCCTTGGCCGCCTGCCGCGTCTTGTCCACGCGCAGCTCGCCCAGGGTCCCCTCATCATCGAAGCCGGCCGTATCAACAAAGACCACCGGCCCGATGCCATGGATCTCCATCGATTTATACACGGGATCCGTCGTCGTGCCCGGCACCGCGGAAACCGTCGCCACCTGCTGTCCCGTCAGGGCATTGACGAGCGACGACTTGCCGCTATTGCGGCGGCCGAACAAACCGATATGCAGCCGCATCGCGCGCGGCGTATCATTGAGACTCACATTGCATCCCTCCTGTCCATGACATCACCTTACCACATATGCTACAATAATACCAGATTAAATCATCATAAACACGAATGATTCGGAGGCATATCATGAACGATTATACCAGTTTCGAAGTCGGGCAGAAATTTCCTCTGCCCATCAGGACACAGGCCGATGGCGGCATGTTTCAGCTTGACGCCAACGGCGCCATGTTCATCCTGCAGCTCTCCCACACGGACGTCATCGCGCGCGAAGCCTTCCGCACGGGCAAGATGGAATTCGCCCTGTACGAGCAAGACGGTGTGCTCTTCCTGCTCTACCAGATCGACGGCATCTTCAAGAAAGGCTGGGGCGACGCGCCGCTCTCCTTCGGCGCCCTGAAGCCCGAGCTCCTGCCCAAGGCCGAGAGTCTAAAAGACGGCATCCTGCACCTCTACCTCGTCGATACCAGCCTGCAGATCCTGCTCGCCCAGCGAGACGTCAAGCTCAATGACAAATTCCTCGCCGTCCTTCAAAAGCACATCACCCGCCACGAACAGCACCCGCTCTCCCAGGAAACCTTCATCAAAAAAGTCCAGCGGATCTGGGCAGACAAGACATCAGACGCCATGCGCCAGGATGCCTGTGCCGTCCAGGAAGTCCCGCTGGACATTCCCCATGCACCGAACAAAAAAGATTTACATTGAGGTACTCAAAGATGCTCTCCAATCTCGTAGAGAGCATCTTCTATTATCATGACATCGTAAATGCCGCGGCTGATGTAATATGTCACCACGAGATCCCCGGGACGCGCAGCCGAAAACGCGTATCCCGCGCGCTCCATAAACTCCATGGCCTCCGGCAGCGTCAGTTCCAAAGCCAGTGCCAGCCGGATGACCGTGCCCCGGCTCGGCTGGTAATGCGGCTTCGTACAGATAGCCGAGAAAAGCTTGCGGTCCATGCCCGCCGCCCGATAGATCTCGGGATTCGTGCGTCCCGAACGGTTCAGATAGCGAAACAGCAGCGACCGAAAATCCTCCCGTGGCTTCAACAGCTCCTCAGCAAGCTCCGGCGGCAGGTCCCGATACGATGGCACCTTGCGTCGTTCCGCCACCATAATAAGCTTAGGGCTTTCCGTTGCCTTTCGCGGCTTGCTGTTATTGGCCTCTGCATCATCCTCTTCCCAAGGCATGACTACATCCATGAAATGTGAGAATCGCTTTCTCAAGCTGTTCATCGGCGAATCCGGCGCAGGCGCTTCCATTACGGAAGAAGGCGAACCCTTACCAGGCTTCTGCTCGGCTTCACACATAAGGTCAGAAAGGTCCGATCCATTTTTTCCCCGTAACGCCTTTTGCTTCTGAACTTTGCGCTTCCAATGGCGATAACAACACACCATGCCGATGATTACCGCCAATACGCCCAAAAGGATCAGGCAGCCCCACCAGGAAAGCCCCAGCTCCAGGAAAATTTCTTTTTCTTCAATTAACACATGTACATCGTTCGGCAAACGACCACTCCACTTTCACATCGGCTTCCAGCTGGATCAGCTGCGGCACATAACTGCCCTCCGCGCCTTCGTGCTTCGGCTTCTCGCCGTCCTCACATCGACGTTCATCCACCACAACCTTATCATCCTCCCAGGGCATGATCATATCCATCACACCCTCGAAGCGCGTAAAACTGTGATGATCCGCCACATAGCGCGGCAGCTCCAGCTTCTGCGTCCTGTTGTATTCCACGTTGACGATCTCGCCGAGCTTCGTCCCGAGCCCCTCGGCCAGCTGACCGGCTTTGCGGCGCGCATCGGCAGCAGCCAGCCCCAGCAGATTCGCCTGCTCGATTGTCTCATCGCGCAGACGATACCGGATCCGGTACGGCATCTCCTCCACGCTCGCCGTGAGCTTCAGCAAAATCTGCTCCAGAAGCCCGCGGTTCAGCTCAAAGACGAGCTTCGCCTCACAATAGCACGAGTAGCCCTTCATCTTATAACGGAAAAAACCATGCTCCATCGCTTTGCCCGTCTCGAACGCCAGCATCTGCAGCGCCGTCCGCGGCAAACCGAAATCAAGCACCATCTGCTCCAGCTGCGAGAACCGGGCCTTGACGTCCTGCTGCGCCTTCGCAAACGACTTGTCCGTCTGCTGCAGGAAAAAGACAATCTCCACCTCATCCGGCATCAGCATCACCTTGCCATGCCCGACAACCTTCAACGTATGTTCTTGTTTCATTTCTCCAAATCCCATAAAAATCCCTCCCGTGTTGAACTAAAATCAGTCTATCACAGGAGGGATTCCTCATGGTCGCTCAGGAAACGACAACATGCAATGACCCCCATGAACTGGAAGCTCCAATCCATGGGGGTCATATCATAACAACGGGAAAACGATATTGCAGCGAACAATCCCGTCACAGCAATAAATCGTTTTTATTCATGAACGGCCTGACCATCAACGGTAACCTCAGCTGCTACATGTTCATGAGCGGCCGGAGAATCCGTCTTGACCACAACATCGGGGATGACAGCCTTGGCGTTCTGATTCTGCGCTGCTTCATCCTGCTTGTTCTGTGCTTCCAGACCAGCCTGCTGCGTCGGCTCGAAGCTCTTGACCGTTTCCTTGATAAGGTCCTGCTTCTCCTCAGCAGTTGCCTGCGTTTCCTGAATGGCATCTGCATAGCCCTTGAACTGTGCAGCCTTCTCCTCAGCCGTCATATTGCTGTTGCTGAGCTTCTCAGCCTGCTGTTTGGCAGCGGCAACGGTCTGGTCCGGATCATCGGCCAGAGCCTTCGTCATATCCTGCTTGCCCTGCTCGATATTCTTCTCAATATCGACAGCCGGCTTCGGATCCGGCGTCACAATTGGCTTATCCGCAGGTTTCGTCTCAATGATTTTCTTGCCCGGCGCAAACAACGTATTATTGGCATCATAAACGACATCCTTGCCGATATTGACATCTGCACCATTGCCCTTAAGGCTGTCATCCGTCATCTCGACTTTAGAACCTGTGCCAAAGAACACCTTCAGATTCGAGCTCTTGGCAGAAGACTGGCCATCTATCGTCACCGTATTGCCTACAGCCATGACACCATTCTCACCATTGAGATTCGTGTCCTTGATATGGACGTCCATGCCAGAAGTTGCCGTATTAACATAAGCACCATCATCCGAATCCGTATACGTCTGACGTGCAGAAACAAGGACAAATCCTTCTTCACCCGTAGCCGTCAATTCGGATTGATCCACGGTAACGTTGCCTGCACTCAGCTCAATAAGTCCCTGATTCATGAGCTTCGTATCGAGGACTTTCATGATATTATCCTTATCAGCCGTCCACGTATCCGAATCGCCGTCAATACGCTTATAGTAGTTCATCGCATTGAGAGAAATATCCTGATCATTCGTCGTGCTAAGAGTCGATTTCTGGACCGTTATATTCTTGCCAAAGCCAATGACATTGCCCTGTGCCTGGAGATTGACGTCCGTCATACTGAGATTGCCCGTGCCATCGACTTCACTGACTACATAGCCCTTGTCATCTGTACCAGCCAGCTTTATATCTTTACCGGCGGCAAGGCGAACAACACCATTTGCTGCATACTCCTTATCACCTGGCGTACCGACCGTAATATTATTTTTGGTCAAATCAACATTGGCCCCAAAGAACGTTACATCTCCTGCTGACTTAATGGTCGAACCACTTACTGAGATATTTGTTGCATCCGTTCCCGTAATGGCATTGCCCTCATTCGTATAATTCTGGCCAGCTGTAACCTCAAGGTCTCTTGCCGTCAGGTTGGAATTCGTCACATCAACCTTGCCACCGATAAGAGCCATAGCTTCAGACGTATTCATAGTCGTATCGTTTACCGAAACGGCATTGGCAGCCGAATTATTGGTCAGTTCCACATCGTCATCTTGCGATTTAAACTGCTTGCCGCCGATAAGGAAGATCCCCTCCTTCGCCTTCACGTCCTTGACGCCATCGAACGCAACGCTAGAGCCCTGTACGAGAATATCAGCACCGGATTCCATGCTGCCGCCCGTCACCTTGACCGTGTTGAACGAATCCGTCGTCATCGTATCATCGCCAAGGCTTCGGAAGGCTTCAATGTCGATGTTATTCGCTTTATCATTTGTTTCCGCAGCCGTTCTCAGGTTCGTATTCGTTAATTCGACAGAGCCACCCCAAAGGGCAATATTCTCATTCGATGTCAGATTAGAGTCCTTGATACTTAAAAGTGTTGTATCGGTGTTCGCTGCATTCTTTACATCGCCTTTGACATCATCGAGGATAACGCCCTTACCATTCAACGCAGCAATCCTCATATACGGCATGACCGTGCCTTCTACAACCTGATCCGTCGTCTTTGAAAGCGTCAGATTTGACTGATCCACTGTGGTTTTCCCGCCAACCAGCCCCATGTAATTCGCTGTAAGATCTGCACCATTCACGGATAACGTATTGCTCCCATCGATATCCAATACGCCGTTTTCATCATCATTTTCAATTTTTTGATAACCAAGATGATTTGCTGCAATGATGTCGAGAGCTGTGCTGTTCTTATCCGTCTCCGAAGTAAGATTAATTTTCGTTCCATCAACAGAAACATCATGACCAATGAAATAAACATCCGAAGAAGGATTTTTGATGTCAAACGTCGCTTTCCCCAACGCAAGAGTATTGCCGCGGCCTGTAGAAATATCCGTTGCTCCATCTATCGAACTGCCCTTTTCAAAGGTTGCCTGGTTGGCAGCAGCAATCGACATCGTTATAGAATCGGCTTTTGCACTGCTTACCGTAACATTATCTGCAATCTGGATATGACCGCCCAGCATATTCAGTGCATTCTCGACATTGATTGTCGCATCGCTCCGAATCTCAATGCCCTTTGACGCATCCGTACCCGTAAGGCTCAAATCATTACCATTCAAGAAGCCTTTCAGCATCTCATCACTTGCATTCAGCGTCGATAAAACGAGAGAGCTGGTATCGATATGTGCATTCTGACCAATCAAAATGCCGTTAGGATTGATAAGCCAGAGATTGCCATTACCCGTACTCGACAACGTACCAAGAATCTGTGACATCTCTTCACCTGTAACATGGTTAATAAGCGTGCCTGGATTCGAAAAAGCATACTTTAAAGATTCACCATTCGCAATATTGAATGCATTCCAGTCAATAAGGCCCGAGCCATTCACATTGATGGTACCACCAGATGCTATTGTGCCATCCGTAATGCCCGTAATATTACCCATTTTGACGTCGCCGCCCGTCGGCATGGCAAAGACACTCTGCGACAGAGCCAGGCAGATGGCTGCCGTCAGAAAGGCTTTTC
The DNA here is from genome assembly GCF_003458855.1 of Mitsuokella sp. AF21-1AC. Classification (NCBI taxonomy): domain Bacteria; kingdom Bacillati; phylum Bacillota; class Negativicutes; order Selenomonadales; family Selenomonadaceae; genus Mitsuokella; species Mitsuokella sp. AF21-1AC. Next base: position 85,206 of record NZ_QRVW01000008.1, on the reverse strand, counting down.
TTGATTTATGGTTGAAACTCCACTTCATATTGCTCAATCCCCCTTAGAACTGTTTCGTCAGGCTGACCTGCCATGGACGATGGGCATGGCTCTGGTAGCTGTCGAGGTCGTCATAAATCTTGGCATAGCTCAGCGTGCCAAACCAGCCATTGTCCTTATCGTAGTAATTGTAGCCGAGGCCATAGCTGGCAAGATTCTCGCTCGTGAGCTCACCGTTATAACTGTTGTTGTTGACGAGACGGCCGAAGTCGTTGAAGATTACGAAACGCTGATGTTTTGCAAATTCCGGCGTGTAAATCTCGAAACTGCCGACATAACCCTTATCAGCACTTGCCACACGCTCCTTGAAGCCGCGGATGCTCGTCATGCCGCCTGCACCGATCTGCTCCGTCGTCACGACATTGTCCTTTGTGTACTGGCCGTTCATGCGCAGGCCGAAGATCCAGTCGGACGGAATGCGGCACTGATAATTGAAGCTGGCCTTGAGCAGGTTGAACTGCTTATCACTGCCATAACGGTATTCATTAAACTTCTCCTGATTGCCGTTGATGTTGCCCGTATAGCCAAGACTCCAGGCAAAGAAATCATGGTCGCGGCGAATGATATCGACGTAGGAAGCCGAAGCCGTCGTAACCTCAAAGTCCACGCCGTCATGCAGGAGGTTCTGGCCAGCATAACGATAGTCCTGGGCATTGTTGTAATGCTTGTAATCCAGTCCAACATCCATGAAATTCTTGCGGGCCTGCGTATATTTGAAATTATGCTGGTAATGTGCACCGAGCGTATGGCCGCGGCCCGTCGCACTGATGCCGAGTCCGCCGAAGTTGGCAATCTGGCCGAGGTCAACATCAGAATAGCTGTACGTGAAATACGCACTGTCGCCATGCTGTGGCAGGAGAGCGCGGTAAACAACAGCAGCCTGCTTGACATCGTCCCAATGACCCGGCGACGTAACGTAAGCAACACCGAGGTTATCGGCACGGCCCGTCAGGTTGTTGTTCGTATAAGACGTGCTCATGCGCCAGTCGCCCGTATAATCATCACCGGAATTGTTGACGTTGACAGCCACATGCTCCGCTTTGTTCTCCTTGACGGAAACCACCAGATGATAACGGCCATCTGCCTGGCGCTGGAAATCCGCATCAAGTTTGGCTGCGTTCGTGTCATTGACCAGCTGCAACTCTCTCGACAGCTCCGACACATCGATTTGCGATTCCTTGAGCGATGGAACCATGCGACGGATCATGCCCTCGCTCCAATGCTGATTCCCCTCAATCGTCACGGAGGAAACCTCCATCACAGGAGCAGCCGAAGTCCCCGTTGGCGCAAGCACTCCAGAAACAGTAGCCATCCCCAAGCCGGCAGCGACAGCCAGCATTGCCACTTTCTTTTGATTCATGCAAAACATCCTCTCTCAGAATTTCCCATTCGCATCAAAAACAAAACTTTTTCAAATACATTAAGGTTTGTTTATGATTTGATTAATGGTTGCTAAACTTAAGTTTACTATAAATGTCCCCCCCCCCCCGCAAGACATTTTGCTTATTTATTCCGACAAAAGAACATTTGTATGAAAAAATCCGCTGCATAAACAGCGGATTTGAAAATACTTACTTATGTTTTTTCTTATCATTGAGCAGCCATGATTTCTTTTGGATACTTCATGATGGCCTTTAAATATGAAGATGCCGTCGCATCTATCTTTCGTCTGCCCTGTTCCCAGTTTCTCAGTGTTGCAAGCGGAATACCAAAAGCAGCAGAAAATTCCTGTTGCGACATATGTAAGCTCTCACGTACATTCTTGGGATTTACACGATAAACAATTGTTTTTTTCACTCCTTTTACCGGCATTCCCTTCGCATCGTTCAACGCTTCCTGCAATCCCTCCAAGATTTCCGATGCTTCCATTGACATATTTTTATTCATGGTACTCACCATCCTTCTGACGGAAAACAGCCTTTAACTGCTCCGTTACCTTCGTAAAAATCTTTTTCTCGTCTTCAGATAAATTTACTTGCACATTTTTAGGATATGCATACAGCAAATAGATAGGGTAGTGTTCATTGTACACATAATAGATGATGCGAACGCCACCTCGCTTTCCATGCCCGGATCCTTGCCAACGAACTTTCCTTATACCACCTGTTCCGGGGATGATATCACCGGCTTCGGGATTCAGCCCAATAAAAGTCTTAAATTCCATCTGAGTTGAACTATCCCAAACACGTTGGACGGCTCGTTGATATGGTTGAGTTTCTACAATGACTTGCGGTATTATTTCTTTTTTCATACGTTTATTATACGCCAATGACGTACTATTGACAAGAAAAATATTCAATGATAAAAAGCTTCATTCCTCTGGCAGACGATCAAACCGCCCGCAAATTGAAATAGGCGATTTCCGGCGGGCAACCGATGCGGCAGGGGAACCAGCTGCCGTTGCCACAGTGGACGTAGCCATAGGACTCGCCTTTCTGTACCATGCCCCGCGTGTACTTGAACACGGGGAACAGCGGCAGGCCGAGGATGCCGAACTGGCCGCCGTGAGTGTGGCCGGAGAGCGTCAGGGCGATCGCGCGTTCGGCGGCGAGGTCGATGAAGTCGGGGTGATGCGCGAGGAGCACGGTCGGTGCGCCTGTTGGCAGTTTTTCCAGGGCTTCTTCCATGTATTCTTTGCTGAGGTCCGCGAAGTGCGGCCGGTCCATCGGGTAGTCGACGCCGGCGAGAAAGATGCTGCGGCCGGGGATCTGGCGGCATTCGTTGACGAGGACCTGCACGCGCGTGTGCGCGAGGTCTTCGAGGATGGCTGTCACGCCGCGGAAGTGCTCGTGGTTGCCGAGGCAGTACCAAATGCCGTCGGGAAATGCATCGATGTAGCGTTCGAGCAGTCTGGCGGCCTGATGGTTCTGTGCGTTGTCGTCAAAGAGGTCGCCGGTGATGGCCAGAAGGTTGGGCTTCGCGGCAGCCGCACGCTGCAGGAGCGTTTCAAGGTCAGCCACAGAAAAGAAGGCGCCCAGATGGATGTCGCTGAGCTGTGCGATGCGGTAGCCGTCTTCGGCCAGGTGATGCACGGGAATGTCGTAGGAGCGTTCAACCAGGGAATCGCGCTCGACGAAGCTGCCGTAGAGGCTCAGTCCCGCCGCGGCAGCGGGATAGACGGCGGCTTTGCTGAGCAGCCGGCGCCGGCTCTCGTCGACGGGCACGGCCATCATGCGGCGCCACAGGCAGCGGACAAGGACGGCCAGCATCACGAAGACACTGCCGATGAGCTGTGCGAGAACGAATGCGACGATGAGCTCGAGCAAGAAGGCATTGCCGCTTATCTGATGGTAGCGCGCCACATGGAGCACGAACCAGGCAATCGCGATGATATCGAATGCCAGGACAGCCAGGCGGGCATAGAGGAGTTTCCTGCCCGTCAGCAGGTAGCGCATCGGCCAGATCAGGAAAAAGAACAACACCGCCAGAAACGTTATGACAATCAATGTGAGCCAGGTCAAACCAATCACCTCAAAACACCTTGCTTCGAAGGAATCTCCAGCATGTGCGGAAAATCCATAAGCAATACACGGGAATCCTGCTCCGCTTTTTTCTGGCATCGTACGGAAAAACTTCGCTTTGAAAACAGGATATAATTCTTTTTAGCCGCAGGGAACAGCTCACTGCGATAATAAAGCAAATCGAGAATATCCACATCAAGTGGTTCATTGCGCCACTTGCATTCACCGAATAACATCTCGCGTTCTGCATTTTGTGCCAGGATGTCCAGCTCGGTCTGCTGCCGCCGGCGCGGGTCCGTCCCCCACCAGCGCCCAACTTCATCAAAAAGCAGGGGCAGGCGTCCCGCCGCATTCTCCCGCCAAAGCCATTGCAGACAGATGGTTTCAAAAACCTGCCCCATGAAATCCGGCAGGTACGGTTCGATGCGTCGGAAGGCAAGATCTCCCATCCCGTTCTGAATCTGAGAGTAATGCTGCGGAACAAACCGATACCAGAAGCGGAACATATTGTCCTGGATGCGATAAAGACTCTTACGCGAACGAGGTTCCCCCAGCGGATGCTCTTTCTGGATGATGCCGAGATCCATGAGATTCTTGAGGAACGCAGCACAGGCACTGACTTCCAGGCCAGTCTTCATCGCAATCTGGCTAATCTTCGTACTGCCGTTGGCAACGGCCTGGATTATGGCATTATACGTCGCTGGCTCTCGGACTTCCTGCTTCAATAAATTGGACGGTTCCTCAAAAAGGTAGGACATAGGGTTGAGGAAATTCTCCTTGATATTCTCCTCAATACTCCAGTCACCATGCATTTGCTGCAGGTAAAGCGGAATCCCGCCCGTGATCCCGTAGAGCACGGCCAGCTTTTCCGGTTCGACGGCAGGGAAAAAGTCCTGTGTCTCAAAAATCGTGAACGGCTGCAGTTTAATCTGGGCCGTCCTGCGTCCAAAGAGCGGACTTTGGTGTCCAAGCACCTGCTTTTCCATAAAACTCATCGACGAACCACAGAGGATCAGCTTGATGTCCATCTGCTTCCAGACATGATCGATCTGGACCTGGAGCAGCGATGAAATCCCCGGATAAGACTTGGCAAGATACGGATATTCATCGATGACCAAGATCAGTTTCTCCTGGCGTGCCCGTGAAGTGATGGCATCCAGCGCATCCTGGAAGCTCGCAAAAACCGGAGCCTTGCCATCACCCCCCTGGGCATCATAGATGCATTGACTCAGGTTCTCAAGATTTTCCTGCATGGTCGTTTCCATGCCCGTGAAGAAAACCGCGTTCTTTCCCTTGATGAAATGACGTATCAAAGCCGTCTTTCCGACACGTCGCCGCCCGTAGATAATGAAGCATTCATACCCTTGCCGCTGATACCGGCTCTGCATGGCCGCCAGTTCCTTTTTGCGTCCGACAAACATGTACTCCCCCCTCTCTGACAGAACAGTATCGATTGAACTGATTTAGTAATTTACAATTTAGTAAATTATATCTTATTAAATTATACCTTATGAATCATATGTCCATCAACGTATTCTTAACGTATTCGTTTCAAAAAGGCAAAAAAATAGACCGGTGATCCGGTCCGTGAAAATTCTCAGCCGTATTCAGGCTAAACCACGAAGATGAGCTGCTTCCGCCTGCCGTTCCCGGTAATACCAGCGGATGGATTTGCCAATCGCACAGCGTACTGCATCGAGTTCGCCGCGCTGGGCCAGTTTCTTGAGCTGAATGACATCAAAGCCACTGACCGACAAGTAACTTGCAGAAAGGAATCCACCTCGTTTCAATAACTTGCGATAACTCGCACTGTCACGACGATCCATTTCAATGTTCTTGATTGCCATGATAATCCCCCCATGGTTTTGGTCTTCTTTACAAGCCATCCTCGAGCAATTAAATTATACCACAAAATTGTAAGCTATTCCACCATATGTCCATCTTATATTTTCATTTATTTTTGACATGAACTACGATATAATATACGTATCTGTTATTCATGTGTATTATTGTCTCGCATATTCGTATAAAGGAGGCTTCCCATGCTGACCGCACAAACAAAGGAATATCCGCTCGACAAGGAATTGCAGGAGCGGATTGACCTCGTGCTGGAATCTCACAACTACGACCCCACGCAGATTGTCGGGATCCTGCTCGAGGTGCAGGACCTGAATGAACGCCATTACGTTCCCGAGCCGACGGCTTACTACATTGCCAACCGGCTGGACATGCGCGTCACGAATGTTTTCGACTGCCTGAAGTTCTACAGTGAACTTTCCCCCGTCCCCCGCGCCAAGTATCCAATCCAGGTCTGCTGCTCGCCGGCCTGCCGCGTCAATGTCATTGACTCGCACCGCCTGATCGAGACGCTGCAGAATCTTTTGGACATCAAGCTCGGCGAAACGACGTATGATGGCCGCTTCACACTGGAGAAGGTCACCTGCATCGGCGCCTGCGACCGCGCACCGGCCGTGCGCATCAACGGCCACGTGTACGATCATCTCGATACGAAAGATAAGATCGAACAGCTGCTGCGTTCGCTGCCTTGAGGAGGAGGAAGATCATGACTGAACCTGTACATTTCCTGACCAAGAATTTTGGCCGTTACGATACTTCCTCGATTGGCTCGTATATGAGCATCGGCGGCTTTGAAGCACTGCGCAAAGCCGTCAACACTGACCCGAAGGAGATCACAAATCTCATTTCATCGGTGAAGGTGCGTGGCCGCGGCGGCGCCGAGTACGAGCTCGGGCGCAAGTGGAGCCAGGCGCGTGCCGTGGTCGGCGAGCGCAAGGTCGTCATCTGCAACGCCGATGAGGGCGAGACGACGACGTTCAAGGACAGAGAGCTCATCGAGCACGATCCCTTCAACCTCATCGAGGCCATGATCATTGCGGGCTACGTCGTCGGTGCTACTGACGGCTACATCTACATGCGCGCCGAGTACGCCTGCTTCCGTCCGCTGCTGCTGAATGCCATCCGCCAGGCGAAGAATTACGGCTTTCTCGGCACGAACATCCTGGGCAAGGGCTTCGATTTCAACATCCACCTCTATTCCGGCGCCGGCGCCTATGTCTGCGGCGAGGGCACGGCTCTCATCCGCTCCATCGAGGGCAAGGCAGGCCGCCCGCGCATGAAGCCGCCTTTCATCAAGGTCAGCGGCGTGTTTGCGCGCCCGACCTGCCTCAACAATGTCGAGAGCCTTTCAATCGTACCGCATCTGCTCATGGATACGGAGGGCTTCTATGCTTCATGCGGCCAGGGCGATTCCATCGGCACGAAGATGATCAGCGTGGCCGGCAATGTCAATCATCCGGGAGCCTTCGAGATTCCGTTTGGCATGACGGTGCGCGAAATCATCTACGGACTGGCCGGCGGCGTTCAGCGCGACCGCGCCATCCGCCTGATCCAGTTCGGCGGGGCTTCCGGAAAGGTCGCCGATGCCTCCATTCTCGACACGCCGTATACGTATGAGGATTTGCGCGCGGCCGGCGTCATGGTCGGGTCCGGTGCGTTGCTCGTCATCGACGAGCGCACGAGCGTGCTCGATTTCCTGCGCATGAACCAGGAGTTTTTCTCCGAGGAGAGCTGCGGCCAGTGCACGCCGTGCCGCGAGGGCAATCTGCACATCAAGATCATCCTCGACAAGATGGCGGCGGGCACGGCTACGCCCACGGATATCGCCATCATGGCAAAGATTGCCCGCGTCATGAGCATGTCGTCGCTCTGCGGCCTCGGTGAGACGGCACAGAATACCCTGCGCTCTGCCATGCGGGTATTCCCGGAAGTTTTTGAAGTGGGAGGACCAGTAGCATGAGCAATGAACAACAACAGCAGAATGAAATTCCCATGGTCCATCTGACCATCAACAATATCCCCCTCGAAGTGCCCAAGGGCACGAAGATCATGCAGGCTGCGCAGAAACTCGGCATCGACATCCCGCATCTCTGCTATCACGAGGACCAGCGCATCAAGGCCCACTGCCGCCTGTGCTCCGTCGAGGTCGTCGGCAAGCGCCGCCTGCTCGCGGCCTGCTCGACGGAGGTCTGGGAAGGCATGGAGGTCCACACCGATACGCAGATTGTGCGCGACACGCAGGTGTCCCTGCTCCAGCTCATGCTGGCCAACCATCACAAGGACTGCCTGTCCTGTCCGCGCAACCAGAACTGCGATCTGCAGCGCCTCTGCAGCCGCTTCAACATCCAGCATTCATCGCTGCCCTCCGTCTACAAGGAGCAGCCGCGCATCGTGACGAATCCGGCCATTGTGCGTGACCCGTCGAAATGCATCCGCTGCGGCCGCTGCATCCGCGCCTGCAAGGATGTCCAGGGCATCGCGGCGCTCACGTACGCCGGCCGCAGCAGCGACATCGTCGTGACGACGGCCTACAACAAGCCGATGGAACAGACGGACTGCATCCTCTGCGGCCAGTGCAGCCTCGTCTGCCCGACGGGCGCCATCGTCGAGAAGGACGATACGGAGAAGGTGCTCGACGCGCTGCAGGATCCCAAGAAACACGTCATCGTGCAGGTCGCGCCGTCGGTGCGCGTCGCGCTCGGCGATGCGTTTGGCATGGAGCCCGGTGCCATCGTGACGGGCCAGATGGTCACGGCGCTGCGCCTGCTCGGTTTCGACAAGGTCTTCGATACGAATTTCGGCGCGGACCTCACGATCATGGAGGAAGGCGCGGAATTCATGGACCGCCTGCAGAACGGCGGGGTCCTGCCGATGCTGACCTCCTGCAGCCCGGGCTGGGTCAATTACGTCGAAAAGCATTTCGGCGACTGCATCCCGCATCTTTCCTCGGCGAAGTCCCCGATGAGCATGTTCGGTGCCATTGCCAAGACGTATTATCCGCAGCAGGCCGGCATCGATGTGCACGACATCGTCACGGTTTCCATCATGCCCTGCACAGCCAAGAAGTACGAGGCCGCGCGCAGGGAGATGGGCCGCGACGGCATGCAGGATGTCGATATCGTGCTGACAACGCGCGAGCTCATCAAGCTCATCAAGTACGTCGGCCTCTCCTTCGACCATCTGCCGGAGACGGATTTCGACAGCCCGCTCGGCACGGCTTCGGGCGCCGGCGCGATATTCGGCACGACGGGCGGCGTCATGGAAGCGGCGCTGCGCACGGTCTGCGAAAAGATGACAGGCAAGACGCTCGAGCGCCTGGATTTCGACGATGTCCGCGGCGTCAAGGGCATCAAGGAATGTACGCTCGATATCGGCGGCCGCAAGATCCGCGTCGCCGTGGCCCATACGCTGCGCAATGCGCGCATCCTCATGGAGCAGGTGCAGAACGGCACCTCCCCCTATGATTTCATCGAGGTCATGGCCTGCCCCGGCGGCTGCATCGGCGGCGGCGGACAGCCGATTGGCACGACGAATGCCGTGCGCCGCAAGCGCATGGCCGCGCTCTACGAGATTGACCGCAAGCTCCCGATCCGCAAGTCGCATGAGAACCCCGTCATCCAGGTCCTCTACCGCGATTTCCTCGGCGAACCGCTCAAGGGCAAGGCGCATGAACTGCTGCATACGACGTATCAGCGCGTGAAAAAAGAATATGAGTTCTGACATGAACGCATGAAGAAAGGGCTCTCAGACGAGGGCCCTTTTTTCATACATCCGTATCATCCTGTTGTTCGTAAGCCAGCAAATCATCAAGCAGGCCCTGCAGGGCTCGGCGCGCGATGAAGACCGGGCAGTCCGGCGAACAGACCTCGCAGTGGCCGCAGCATGCCTCGACGGCCGCCAGCGCTTCTTTCACCTTATCGCTTTGCAGCATGGATATCGCTCCTTCCTGTCAATTTTTCCTGCCTTGATTATAGCGCATCACGCGCGAAATGACATCCATCATAAGTTCTCGGCATGGTGCTGCCAGAACTTGACAAGGCAACAGGCCGGTGGTATCCTTAAAGCAATATTGAAAAACCGTTGAGGCGAAGATAACGTCAGTCATGCGCGCACAGAGAGTCCGGGATTGCTGGGAGCCGGATGGCAGACAAGCTGGCAAATGGATCGCTGAGGGCGCACTGAACCGCTTTTGCGCAGTAGGCTGCGACGTACGGCACGCGTGAGTGGCCGGGAGCATGTTTGTGCTCCAGCAAGTGCACGGCTCGTCCGTGAAGCAGGGTGGCACCGCGAAGATTTCGTCCCTGACAGTATAGCTTGTACTGTCAGGGACTTTTGTTTTCCTGACAGCCGAAAGACAGAAAGGAAGCTTTATCATGGAAAACGAAGCAAAGAAAATCATCCTCTCGGGCATCCAGCCCACAGGCGTCTTCACGCTCGGCAACTACCTCGGCGCCGTGCGCAGCTGGAAGCAGATGCAGGAGGATTACAACTGCTATTACTTCATCGCCGACCTCCATTCCCTGACGATTCACATCGAGCCGCAGAAGCGTCGCCAGCAGACGCGCGAGGCCTTTGCCCTGCTGCTCGCCTGCGGCATCGATCCCGAGAAGAGCCTCGTCTTCGTGCAGAGCCACAACAAATGCCATGCCGAGATGGGCTGGATCATGGACTGCTGCTCACAGTTCGGCGAACTCTCACGCATGACGCAGTTCAAGGATAAATCGGCCAAGCATCCGGACAATATCAATGCCGGCCTCTTCACGTATCCGGCCCTGATGGCCGGCGACATCCTGCTCTACCAGGCCGATTACGTGCCGGTCGGCGCCGATCAGACGCAGCACCTCGAGTTCACGCGCGATGTCGCGACGCGCTTCAACCACGCCTACGGCGAGACGTTCAAGCTGCCCGAGGGCTATTTCCCGAAGGCAGGTGCGCGCGTCATGAGCCTGCAGGATCCGACGAGCAAGATGAGCAAGTCCGATACGAACCCCAAGGCCACGATCTCCATCCTAGACGACGAGAAGACCATCCTCAAGAAGTTCAAGAGCGCCGTCACGGACAGCGAGGCCTGCGTGCGCTTTGACCCGGAGGCAAAACCTGGCGTCAGCAACCTCATGACCATCTACTCGGCCGTCACGGGCAAGACGATGGCAGAAATCGAAGCCGAATTTGCCGGCAAGGGCTACGGCGATTTCAAGACGGTTGTTGGCCAGGCCGTTGCCGACGAGCTGCGTCCGATCCGTGAGAACTTTGCCCGCCTCATGCAGGACCGCGCCTACCTCGATGAAGAGATGAAGAAAGGCGCAGAGCGCGCTACGTACATCGCCAGCAAGACGCTGACGAAGGTCAAGAAACGCGTCGGCCTGTTGCTCGAGAAATAAAAGATACCGTCATCCTGTTGACGACAAAAGCCTGCCGCTGGTGCGACAGGCTTTTTTGTGTCTGAAGATGATTTACTGGCTGCGCGCTCAGTAGCGTGCAAACATTGCGCGAATCTCCTCGTGCTTGTGTGTCTGCAGAAGTGCCAGCTGCAGAAGCACGCGGGCCTTCTGCGGGTTCAGCGTATCACTCGGGATAAAGGCGAAGTCCTCGTATACTTCCTCCGCGTATACGACGCGTCCCGCTGCGCCGCGCGTGCTGCGCACGACGAGGACGCCCTGACCGACGGCCTTGGTAAGTTCCTGCACAACCGGCCAGGGAATGCTGCCGTTACCCATGCCCGCATAGACGATACCTTTAACACCGGCCTCGCAGGCGGCCTTGACGAGAAAGCCGTCATCGTCGGCATGCCCGTACAGGATGGCCACCTTCGGCAGTTTCGTCTGCCTCGTGACCGCAAATTCGCTGTCCACCGTATGCGCACGCAGCGGGATGTGATAAAAGACGGGCTGACCGTCCTGCACGGTGCCGAGAGCGCCCGTTTCCGGCGACTGGAAGGTATCGAGCGCCGTCGTGTGCATCTTCGTCACCTCGCGCGCACCGTCTATGCGCCCGTTCAGGACCACCAGCACGCCGCAGCCGCAGGCCTCGGGATCAGCTGCCACCAGCACGGCCTGCAGGAGGTTCATCGGACCGTCGGCGCTCAGCGCCGTGGCAGGGCGCATGGCTCCCGTCAGCACGACCGGCTTGTCGCTGTGAACCGTCAGATGCAGGAAATACGCCGTCTCCTCGAGCGTGTCCGTGCCGTGCGTGATGACGACGCCGTCCACATCATCCCGCTGCAGCAGTTCCTGCGTGCGCACGGCCAGATGCAGCCAGATTTCCGAAGTCATGTCCTTGCTGTCAATCGCGGCGATGGTTTCGCCTGAAACTTCCGCCACGTCACGAAGCTCCGGTACGGCCGCCAGCAGTTCCTCCACGCCGATGGCACCGGCCTGATACCCCGTCGTGGCCGTCTCCGAAGCAGCCTGTCCGGCAATCGTACCACCTGTGGCAAGAATATGGATGTGTTTTTTCTTCATACTTCAGCCCTCCTGCGGATCGAGATTGTCTACTCTTCATGGACACATTGTACCATAATCTCCCGATAAACACAAAAAAGAGGCCCCGCAGGACCTCTTCTTCAACAGGGGATGCGTTACACTTCCTCTGCAACTTCTTTTTTGTCTTCCTTGCTCATGCGGCTGGCAAGATAGTTGGCTGCAAGCGAGCCGGAGATGTTGTGCCATACGCTGAAGATGGCACCCGGGATAGCGGCGGCTGCACCGAAATGCATCATGGCCAGCGACGTGGCCAGGCCGGAATTCTGCATGCCGACCTCGATGGAGATGGCTTTCGACTTGGCGAGATTCATGTGCAGGGCCTTCGCTACGCCAAAGCCCAGGGCATAGCCGAGCAGATTGTGGAGCATGACGACGAGCATGATGAGCGCGCCCGTTTCCATGATGCGCTGCGAGCTGACCGAGACGACACCACCGACGATCAGGACGATGGCGACAACCGAGATGAGCGGCAGGAGCTTGACGAACTTCTGCACGAAATTGCCGAACAGCGTGTTGACGAGGATACCGCCGACAATCGGCACGATGACGACCTGCACGATCGACAGCATCATGGCCGAGAGGGAGATATCCACCCAGGCACCGGCGAGCCACCACGTCAGGAGCGGCGTAACGACTGGTGCGAGAATGGTCGTCGTCATCGTCATCGAGACGGACAGGGCGACATCGCCGCGTGCCAGATACGTCATGACGTTCGAGGACGTGCCGCCCGGGCAGGTGCCGACGAGAATGACGCCGGCTGCGAGTTCCGGCGGCAGGTTGAAGCCCTTGGCGAGCAGCCAGGCAAGGCCCGGCATAATCGTGAACTGTGCCAGGGCACCGACGAGGACATCCTTCGGGCGCTGGAACACCAGGCGGAAATCACGCAGCCGCAGCGTCGTGCCCATGCCGAACATGACGATGCCCAGGAGGATCGTGATCTTCGGTGCGGCCCACTTGAACGTCCAGGGCTGGAACAGGGAAATCGCGGCGACCAGAATGACAAAGACCGCCATGTACTTGGATATGAATGCGCTGAGTTTCTCTAAAAACCTCATAATGACAAACCCCTTTCCCATGAGATTGTATACAATATTACAACCAGATGAAGGTGTTGTCAATGGATTTGCGAAACTTATTTTGCATTTGTCCTCTTAAAAAGGATAGCAGCTACCATTTGAGCCGATCAAAAAGAAGATGATATAATAGAGAAAACGCAACAACAGGAGGAATTGACATGGAAGATATGCAGGCATTCAACATGCCCCAGGAAGAGGACAGTGATCTCTTCCTGACGACCTTCGGACACTCTGTTACAGGCCCCGGCCATAAGTACGGGCCGGCCGTGCGCTCCTATCACCTGATTCACTTCATCCTCGCGGGCAGGGGAACATTCCAGGCCAACCAGCATACATACCATTTGCACGCGGGACAGGGATTCCTGATTGAACCGGATTACCAGACGACCTATCAGAGTGATGAGCAGGAACCCTGGACGTACATATGGGTCGCCTTCAGCGGCAGCCGGGCTCCTCAGATCATCGCCTCTCTGGGACTCAGCCAAGCCGGACCGATCTACGCCTGCACCGAGGAGCAGGGCGCAAAACTCGCCGCCTATGTGCAGGACATGCTCGCGCACAACAGCTTCACGCTGTCCGGCCGCTATTACCGCCTCGGCCTGCTGATGCAGTTCCTCTCCGTGCTCGCCGAGGCACAGCGCGACCTGCTGCCGCCCGCCGACAACAACACCTACATTTCCCACATGACAAACTTCATCCGCACCCATCTCGAGGAGCCGTTCACCGTGCAGGATCTCGCAGACTACATGAACCTCAACCGCAGCTATGTGACGACGCTCTTCAAGCGCTACCTGTACTGCTCACCCCACGAGTACATCCAGAACTGCCGCCTCACCAAGGCGGAACATCTGCTGCAGACCACGACCTTCTCCGTCGAATCGATTGCCTGTTCGTGCGGCTATGCCAAGAGCGATTCCTTCCAGCGCGCCTTCCTGCGCAAGGCCGGCATGACGCCTACCGCCTACCGCCGGCAGCAGCAGAGTCCCTACCTGCAGGCTACGGATATCAAGTCAATAAAAAAATCCTGACACATCGTCAGGACTTTTTTATCGAAAGCGCCGTAACCCCCCGCCCTTTAGGGCTGGGGATATAAGGCGCGTCCGCCGAATTTGCGTAAGCAATTGAAGGCGGACAACTTTTTCCTTCTTAATCATTGTATTAACTACAAAAGTATAGTATAATACAAATATGAACAGAGTATATCATTCGAACCGTAACATCGTATATTCCTGTAAATATCATATTGTATTCTGTCCTAAGTATCGTCGAAAAGTA
>NZ_QRVW01000008.1:0-71006 GCF_003458855.1 Mitsuokella sp. AF21-1AC | reverse complement strand
TCCTGACACATCGTCAGGACTTTTTTATCGAAAGCGCCGTAACCCCCCGCCCTTTAGGGCTGGGGATATAAGGCGCGTCCGCCGAATTTGCGTAAGCAATTGAAGGCGGACAACTTTTTCCTTCTTAATCATTGTATTAACTACAAAAGTATAGTATAATACAAATATGAACAGAGTATATCATTCGAACCGTAACATCGTATATTCCTGTAAATATCATATTGTATTCTGTCCTAAGTATCGTCGAAAAGTACTCGTGAATGGCGTGGACGTGAGATTGAAGGAGCTCATACATTCCATTGCTGACGAAAATAACTTTGACGTCATCGAGATGGAAATCATGCCAGACCATGTACATCTGCTTTTGGATGTAGACCCGCAATTCGGAATTCACAAAGCGGTGAAGACAATCAAGGGCAAAACGTCGAGGATACTAAGACAGGAATTTCATTGGCTGACAACGAAACTGCCGACACTTTGGACAAATTCCTATTTCTGTTCTACGGTCGGTGGTGCACCGCTTGGAATCGTCAAGCAGTATATCGAGAGCCAAAAGACATCGCAAAGGAAGTGAGAAAAATGGAAACGTACACGCTCGGCTATAAGTTCCGCATCTATCCGAACAGAACACAGAAAAACCTCATCAATCGTACGCTGGGCTGTGCACGTTTCGTATTCAACCACTTCCTCGCGGTGCGTCGCGACGAATGGAAAGCGAATCACAATTCGCTGACTTACGTCAAGACAAGCAAATTGCTCACTGACCTCAAGAAGCGTGAGGAAACTGCATGGCTGTCTGAAGTGGACAGCATGGCATTGCAGGAATCCCTGCGGAATCTTGACCGCGCGTTTCAGAACTTCTTTGCAAAGCGGGCAAGATACCCGCGCTTCAAGTCGAAACATAGTCACAACCAGTCCTATCGGACGCGCAATCAAGCAAACGGTATCCGTATCATCGACAAGAGAATCAAGCTCCCGAAGATCGGTCTTGTGAAAATCAAGCAGAGCCGTGACTTCGATGGCCGGATTCTCTCTGCCACGGTAAGCCGGGCTGCCTCAGGCAAATACTACGTTTCGCTTTGTGTCGAAGCAGAAAAAGGATCCTTGTCCTGCCCAAACGATGGCAAGCAGATTGGTATTGACGTTGGGTTGAAGGTATTCTATTCGGATAGCAACGGCGATACCGTAGAGAACCCACATCCACTGAAGAAGCTCCAGAGCAAACTCCGCCGTGAGCAGCGGCGGCTTTCCCGAAAGATGCCGAAGTCGGTGAACCGTGGAAGAGCGCGCGTCCGTGTTGCTCGCGTCCATGAACGTATCGCAAATATCCGCAGGGATTTCCTTCACAAGATATCGACACGGCTTGCTCGTGAAAACCAAACAGTAGCCGTAGAGCATCTGAACATCAAAGGAATGCTGCGGAATCATAAACTCGCGAAGTCAATCTCAGATGTGAGCTGGAGCGAATTTTTCCGTCAGCTGTCGTATAAGACAGAACGATGCGGCGGCGAACTGCTTCAAGTTGATACCTTCTACCCGTCAAGTCAGACTTGCTCCGTCTGCGGCTATCAGAATCCACTGACAAAGGATTTGAGCGTCCGCGAATGGAATTGCCCAGCATGCGGAACCCATCACGACAGAGATGTGAATGCCGCAAAGAACATCCTGCGCAAGGCTTTGGAAGACAAATCCAAAGTTGCATGAACGGAAATAGAACATACCGTGGGGCACACGGGAATTCACGCTTGGGGAGATCGTGTAAGACGCCAATTCCTCGGAGGCGGCGCAGTGGTCGTCGAACCAAGAATCCCCTGCCTTTAGGCATGGGGAGTGTCAAGCTATGAGAGCGATTCAGGCTTCGCGCGGCATGGCCTGTCTGCGGAGCGGGCCGCCATTGAGCAGCGGCAGCGCCAGATGATTGGTGAACCACTGCACGACAGGCCCCATGAAGAAGGCCGTGATGACCGTGCCAAGGCCGACATCCGCCGCGAGGAAGAAGCCGACGGCCACGCAGAAAACATCGGTCGTGACGCGACAGACGCGGAACGAGGCAACATGATAGCACTCCGACGCCATCAGGGCGATGGCATCATAGGCGGAAACGCCGAGGTTCGCCACGTAATAGAGTGAAGCGCCAAGACTCATGATCAGAATGTTGACGGCCATGAGCAGGCAGCGCGTGCCGAAAGTCGGATCCGGCAGCAAAAAGTCCAGCAAACCGTGCATCGCATCGGCCGCCACCCCCGTCAGGAACAGATTGATGAGTGTCGCAAAGCCGATGTAGCGGCGCTGAAGCACGGCGACGCCCACGAGCATGAGGCCCGTCAGGATCACGTACCAGATGCTGTACGTCGAACTGAAGACATTGGCGATGCCCGTGACAAAGCACGTGAACGGGTCTGTGCCAAGTGCGATCTTCTGGAAGATGCCGACACTCGCGCCACAGATCATGACACCACCGACAGACATGAGCTTCTGTCTCATCTCTCGTTTCATTGCGTTTCTCCTCTTTCTCCAATCACAATAATCTCATTCTTCATTCGGCTTCAAGGACGAACAGGCGCGACCAGAAGTCGGTGCAGTGCCTGCCCTCTTCGTGACTCTGCTCGCCAGCCGAAAAGTCCGTCGTGTCGAGGCCGGCGCGCATGAGCTCGGCGCCCGTGAACACGCCCATATCCTCGCGGTCATCGATACGGACTTTGTAATCAGCCGCCTCGTCGAGGCCTGCGAGCTTCATCCAGGTGTACGGCGTGCAGGGATGCGCGAGCATCTTGTAGTAGCCAACGATGGCCTGACGGCGGTCATCCGAAACGACCATCCAAGCCGCGGCATTGCCCGTGAACGGATCCTTGAGACGATAGAACGTCCCCTGCTGGATCAGCCTGCGGTATTTCTTCATGAAGCGGATCTGCCCGCGGATCTCATCGAGCTCCTTGTCCGAGAGCCTGCCGAGGTCGAGTTCATAACCGAACGTACCGAAGTAAGCGACATCGCCGCGCAGCTTGAGGCTCGTCTCGCGGAAAATCTGATGGTTCGGCGAGATTGAGACATGCGAGCCCATGAATGAGACGGGATAAGCGTAGCTCGTGCCGTACTGGATGCGCAGGCGCTCGCCGCCGTCGGAATCATCGCTCGTCCAGCACTGCGGCGCGTAGTAGAACATGCCCGGGTCGAAGCGGCCGCCGCCCGAAGCGCAGGACTCGAACAGGATGTTCGGGAACTCATGCGTCAGGCGCTCGTAGAGGCTGTAGACGCCGAGGATGTAGCGGTGGAAGATCTCGCCCTGATGCTCCGGGCCCCAGCTGGCCGAGCCGCACTCCGTGATGCTGCGGTTCATGTCCCACTTGATGTAGTCGACTTTCGCCGTGCTCAGGACCTTATAAATGGAATCGTGGATGTAGTCGACGACTTCCGGACGCGAGAAGTCGAGCACGTACTGCTTGCGGCCATGCGAGGCGTGGCGGCCCTCCGTGTGCAGGATCCAGTCGGGATGCGCGCGATAGAGCTCGCTGTCCTTGTTGACCATCTCGAGCTCGACCCAGAGACCGAACTTCATGCCGAGTGCATTGATGCGTTCCGCGAGGCCTGTGATGCCGTTCGGCAGGCGGCCGGTGTTCGGCCACCAATCACCGAGGCCGCTCGTCTCTCCGCAGCGCGTGGAGAACCAGCCGTCGTCGAGTACGAAGAGCTCGACGCCGACATCGTGTGCCGTCCTGGCAATGCGCACGAGCTTCTCCTCATCGAAGTCGAAGTACGTGGCCTCCCAGTTGTTGATGAGGATGGGGCGCACCTTGTCGCGCCAGACGCCGCGCGCCAGGCGCGTACGGTAGAGCTTGTGGAAGTTCTGGCTCATGCCGTTGAGGCCGTGGTCCGACCAGACCATGACGGCCTCCGGCGTCTGGAACGAACCCTCCGGCGCGAGCTGCCAGCGGAATTCCTGCGGATGGATGCCCATCGTCACGCGCGTGACATCGAAGGTGTCGACCTCCGCCTGCGCGAGGAAGTTGCCGCTGTAGACGAGCGAGAAGCCGATGGCCTCCCCCTGCTGCTCGTCTGCCTGCGGGCGCTTGAGGATGAAGAACGGATTGTGGACGTGGCCCGACTGGCCGCGCAGGCTGCCGATGGACTGGATGCCCGGGCGCAGGTGCGTGACGCTCTTCTGGCGCTCGCGCCCCCACCAGCCGGAGAACTGCACGAAGTCGTAGTCCGCGTCGGGCAGGTCGATGGCAAGGCTCATCGCGCGCGTGAGCGTCACGGTCTCGCTGCCTTTGTTGACAAAATAAGCATTGCGGGCAATCGCATCGAAGTCGCGGAAGATCGTGTACGAGAGCACGAGCTCGACGTCCGTCTTCTCGTCGCGCAGACGCATGAGGAGCGTGTCCGCCTCGTCGTCCGCCTCCACATACGTGGCCGGCAGGCCCGTCAGCTTCGGCTTGCCCGCGACGATTTCGTGCGAGACGTAACAGAAATCCGTGATGCGGCTGCCGTCCGGCTGTGCGAGCTCCACCGCACCCTCGCGGAAGTCCGTCGTGCCGTACGAAGGATACTCCTGCCGCAGGTGCTCGCGCGAGAAGCCGTACTCGTTGTCAAAGACGTAGGCCGTCGTCGGGCGGTAGTAATCCGTGTGGACGAAGTGACCGTAGTCGCGGTCTTCCGGCAGGCGCGCGCCGAAGTAGATCTGGCCGAGATGGCCGTCGCGCAGGACCTTTATGACGTAGCTGATCCTGTCGTTGTAGAGATGGAATTGCTGAGTCGCCGCCGCAAAAGAGATGCCCATAGAAAAAACCTCCCAAAATCAGATTGTCGTGTTTCCGTTCGTTTAATCTGATTATAGGAGGTTTTGTCCTTTATTTCCATCCGCATCTGTTGGCAGGTAGCGGATTTTTGTTGTCTCTTTTCTTTAAACAGCTGCGATGTCGGCAAAGTGCGCAAGCAGCCAGACAATCAGGTCGTCCTCGGCCCGGCAGCCCGTGAGGTCGGCGATGCTTTTGAGCGCCTCATGGGCGTTGCCGGAAGCGATGCCGATATCGGCCTGTTCCAACAGCGTCTTGTCGTTGAGGTAATCGCCGAGCGCAATGATCTTCATGTCGCGATAGGCCGGCAGCTTGCGGATCTCGGCGAGCATGGAGCCCTTCGACACGCCCTGAGCCACGAACTCGTGGTAATTGGCCTCAGAATAAAAGTGATTCGACACGGCAGACGTCCCCGTTGCATCCGCCTCCTGCTCAAGCAATTTGAGGCGCGAAGGCGCATCGCAGACAAAGAACTTGAGCCAGGGCGTCTTGGCAAGGTCTGATACATCGGTCAGCGGGCAGTGGCGATACATGTAGTATTCATGCGGCAGGCGGGGATCATCGTTCTCCGGTTTGCTAATGATGTTGCAGGTTTCGGCCGTGTAGACCTCGATGCAGGCCTCGGGGAATTTCTCCAGGCAGTGAGCAGCAAAGCGCGGCCAGATGGCATCATCCGTCTTGCCGTCTCTGCCGGCAGGACCGTGCAGCGCGCGCGTGGCCAGGATCTCATGTCGCTGCCAGTCGTACAACATGGAACCGTTGAAGAAGATGCTCGGCGCCGTGATGGCGACATCCCTGAAATAGCCCGCGGCCGCCTCCGGCGTGCGGCCCGTGGCGATGCCAAAATGTCCGCCGCCCGCCACAAATGTGGCAATGGCCGCCTTGTTGGCCGCGGAAATGCGGCCGCCATGCGGGATGATCGTCCCGTCGAGGTCGCTGATGATCAAATAATTCTCATAAGGTTTCATATCGTACTCTCTTTCTGTCGAATAATAAGGCACATTCATCCCTGTTTCTCATGGTGCACATACTGCGATGGCGTCATCGCCAAGTACTTGCGGAAGACCTGTGCGTAATTCTTGTAATCGCTGAAGCCGACTGCCTCGGCCACTTCATAGACGCGCATCCGCCCCTCGGCCAGCAGCGCGAGGCTCTGCTGCAGGCGGAAGCGGGTCAGAAGCGAATTGAAGGTATGCCCCGTCGTCTCCTTGAGCTTGCGCGAAAGATAGCTGGCCGATATGCCCTGCCGGGCGGACATCTCCTCCACGCTCAGCCGTTCCTGGTAATGCGCGGGCAGGAATTCGAGCACATCGCGCACGTAGGGATTCAGATGTGTGTCGGCGAGCAGCGGCTGCCAATCCACCAGGGATACCTGATTTTCCTCCTCGGACACAGGTGCAGGAGAGGTCTTGTCCTGCTGACGGATCCTTTTGAGCACGTCCATGAGCTCTTCCTCATCGACCGGTTTCAGCAGATAATCGCAGGCTCCGAGACGCACGGCCCGCTGGGCATAGGAAAAATCCGCATAGCTTGTCAGGAAGATGACATGCACGGATGTTCCCGCCTCGCGCAGCTTCTCCGCCAGCTGCAGCCCGGAAAGCCGTGGCATGCGGATATCGGTCAGCAGGATATCCGGTTTGTTCGACTCGACAAGCTGCCACGCTTCAAGGCCGTCGGCCGCATCGCCTACGACCTCCGCCCCCATCGCCGCCCAGTCGATGGTCGCGACGAGTCCGCGGCGTATGATTTCCTCGTCCTCCGCGATGATGAGCTTTAACACGATACTCCCTCCTTCTCAAACGGCAGCCGCAGCGTCACAACCGTGCCGCCCGCGGGCGGGCATTCAAGCTGCAGGCCATACGGCCGGCCGTACATGAGCTGCAGGCGACGATGAATGTTGTAAATTCCCGTGTGCAGGGCCGGGTCGGCGCCTTCTGCCAGCATCTCGCGGATGGCCTGCAGTCGTTCTGCGGAAAGTCCAGGCCCCTGGTCTTCAATCTTCACGCAGAGAACCTTGCCCGTCGGCCGTTCCTCCCAGCTGACGCTGAGGCGGATGATGATACTGCAGTCCTCGGCCGCTCCGTAGCGTATGGCATTCTCCAGCACAGGCTGGAAGAGCAGCCGGGGGATCCGGCAGTCCCCGACTTCCTTGGGAATCGTTTCGTCATAGACGAGACGCCTGCCGAAGCGGTACTGCTGGATTTCCATGTAGCTGTGCGTGTACGAGAGGTCTTCGCGCAGCGTTACCTTGCGTTCCTCGCCCTTGATGCTGTAGCGCAGGATGCGCGACAAATCCATGAGCATACGCTGTGCTGCCTGCGGGTCGAGCTTGACCATGAATTTGATGTTCTCCAGCGTGTTGAACAGGAAATGCGGGTTGAACTGGCTCTCGAGGCGCCGCATCTCAGAAACGGCCGTGGCTCTCGCTTCTTCCTCGGCAATCGCCCGCGCGCGTGCGCGGCTCTCGCGCCGCACGCTGACGAGCAGGATAGGGATCATGAGCAGCAGCACGCCGGCCACGATGCCGATCCCCAGATAATAGCGCTGGAGCAGGCTCGAAACCGGCATGACGGTAAAGAGCGTGAACGCTCCGTCGGCCACGGGCTGCTGCGTCACATAATACTCCTGATGGCGGAACTCCGCCAGCCAGTGATTCGTGCGCCGGATTTCCGGTGCGAGCTTGCGCAGACCGCCTGTCGTATAGCTGCTGCCCGTCCGGACACAGGTATTGCCGAACCGGTCCTGCAGCACGAAATCCAGATACGGGGACGTGATATTGCTGCGCAGATAGCGCCCGGGCAGCAGGAAGAGGATATAGCCCTGCAGATGTCCCTCCTCATCGCAGATGGCCCGGCCGATGACGAGGTCGTCATCTTCATACAGGGCTTCATGGGCAATGAATTCCGCCTGCGGCTCAGACGGTTGTTCCTTCAGGCGACGCAGGATGCCCCACTGGCTGCCGAGCGTCGCCAGCCCCTCGGGCAGGTAATCCCAGCTGCCGAGGACGAGCTTTTCCTCCCGATCCAGCAGGAAGAACAGCGTGCCGTCGTGCGCGATGTTGACTTCATGGTAAAGGTAACCGTAGAGCTCGGCACGAGCCGCCGCATCATGGCGCAGCTGCCCGATGCCGGCAGTTGTCGCCATCTCTGCCACGGTCTGTGTCCTGCCGTTATAGTCGCGGAGGATGCCTGCTATGACCTCGGCTGCAACAACGCGGCTTTCATCGCTGGCCACGACGACGTATCGTTCCCAGCTGATTCCGACGAGCACGAGCCCGATGACAGCCAGAAAAAGCGTTGGCAAAAGTGCATACTTCGTCAGGGCACGCCGCACTTCATCCTGAAACGTCCGCAAACCGTCCGCCCCCTTTCCCACCATTCTCATTTTAGTATAACGGTACAGCAGGAATCTGTACATACTCGATTGCAGCACAAAAGGAGGAACAGCCTCACAGCGGTTCCTCCTCCCGTAATCATATCGAAGTGTCAATCTTACTGCACGCTCGTAAAGATATCCTTGAATTTATCGAGCCATGCCTTCTTGTTCTGGTTCACGACCTGCTCGTCATCGGTGATGATGTGGATCTGGGATTTCTCCTCAAGTCCGGCCGGTGCCGGCACGTCATCGCGGACGCTGCGGCGATGCAGCTTCTGCGTGATCAGGGTCTGGGCTTCCTTGCTCGTGACAAAGTCGATGAACTTCTTGGCATTCTCCATGTGCTTGGCGTTCTTGATGATGTAGATGCCATCGGGCTTCGAGATGACGCCTTCCTTCATGTAAACGAGCTTGACCGGCGCACCGTCTGCGACATATTTCGCGCCGCCTTCTTCGAACGTGCAGCCCACGACGTATTCGCCGTCGGCTACGCCCTTATAGACGGCCGACGAACCGGAGAGCAGTTTGCCGTCGAGGTTCTTGCAGAACTTCGTGACGTAATCCCAGCCGTTGTCGGGATTGCCGTTGCCCATCGCATAGAGCATGTTGATGAGGTGTTCATAAGCCGAAGATGATTTCGACGGATCGGCCATCGCGATCTTGCCCTTGAGTGCCGGGTTCAGCAGGTCTTCATAGCCTTCCACCTTGATGTCGCCGATGAGATCCGTATTGACCATGATGACGCTCGGAATATCCGTGAAGCGCGTCATCGAGCCTTCGGTGTTCTTGAAGGCCGCCTGGATATGGTCTTCGTTGACGGACTTGTACGGTTCAAACAAGTCGGCTTTCGGCTTCATCGTCGAAAGCGATCCCCCCCAGAAGATATCGCCGAGCGGATTGGCTTTCTCCGACTCCACGCGCTTCAGGAGCTCGCCCGTGCCAGCTGCCACGACCTCGACCTTGATGCCGCTTTCCTTCTCGAATTCCTCTACGAGCGGATTGATGAAGGACAGCGGATGCGGACAATAGATGACGAGCTTGTTGTCGTCACTGCCCGATCCCGACGAATCCTTCGAGGCCGACTGGCTGCCGCCGCAGCCTGCGAAACAGGTCGTCATGACGGCTGCACCGAGCAGGGCCGCGACAATCTTCTTCCACTTCATGACAAATCTCCTCCTTTTGATAAAACGATATGAAAATAAACATACAGACTTCCCAACATCAAAGCGTGACATCGTGACGCCCCGATACCTTGAAGAAAATCACCATGGCCGTAATCGTCGTCAGGGTCAGGATGGTCGACAACGCTGCCGCTGTGCCATAGCTGGCGCGGATGACTTCGGTGTAGATAGCGACCGACATCGTCTTCGTCGCGCCCGTGAACAGGATGATGGAGCTCGACAATTCGTTAATGGCCGTGATCCACGAAAGGATGGCACCGCTCATGACGCCCGGCAGCATCATGACAGCCGTGATCTTGAAGAACGTCTTGAGAGGCGATGCCCCGAGGCTGATGGATGCTTCTTCCATGCTCGGACTCAGCTGGTAGAGGATAGCCGAGCTTGAGCGCAGCGTGTACGGCAGGCGCCGGATGATCAGCGAGATGATGATGATCGCGGCCGTGCCCGAGAGCAGCAGCGGCTCTTCATTGAAGGCCAAAAGCAGTGTGATACCGAGTACAGAGCCCGGGATGATGTACGGGAACATCGACAGTGTATCGATGAGATCGGTGAGCCAGCTCTTCTTGCGCGTTGTCAGGTAGGCAATGGTCATGCCGAGGAAGATGATGACCACCATGGCCGTCGTGCTGAAGAGGTACGTATTCGAGATGGCCGTGCCGAGATTCTCGAAAATCGTGCGGTAGCTGTCAAGCGAATACCCGTCGACGAAGATCGAACCGCTCGTCTTGAGGAACGACGTGTAGATGACGACGAGCTGCGGGATCAGCGACAGGGCGACGAGCAGATAGATGAAGAGATGCACGGCGGCTTTCTTCCAGCCGTGAAGCTCGCCGACCTGCATGGGCCGCAGCGAACTCATCGTGAAGGATTTGCGGTTGACGATGTATTTCTGCAGCATGAAGATTGTCGAGGTAATCAGGACCATCAGGGCTGCCATGGCAGCGGCGAAATTGGCCTGGTCGCCGACTTCATTGATGAATTCCGAATAGATCATGACGGGCATGACGTTGTAGCCCTCGCCGATGAGCATCGGCGTGCCGAAGTCTGCCATCGCGTTCATGAAGACCATCAGGGCACCGGCGAGGATGGTCGGCGTAATCAGCGGCACGATGATCGTGATGACCTTGCGGATGCCGCTGCAGCCGAGGCTCTCCGCCGCCTCGATGAGTGCCGAATCGATGTTTTTCATCGCACCGGCCACATAGAGGTAGATGAATGGGTAAAGCTTGAGCGTCAGCACGAGCAGGATACCCGCAAAACCGTAAATCGAAGGAAAATCAATGCCGTACTCGGCCAGGAAGCGCGTGATGTAGCCGTTGCGCCCGCCGATAAGAATCCAGGAATACGCACCGATGAACGGCGGCGAGAGCAGCGAGATGACGATGCAGATTTCGACGACATTCTTGAACTTGATCTTGTAGAGCGTCATGAAGTACGCGACAATCGTGCCGATGATGACCGCGAGGATCGTCACGCAGGTCGTGACGGAGAAGCTGTTGATCATCGACTGATAGTAATACTTGCGGTCAAAGAAATGCGCGAAATTCTGCATGCTCCAGGCGCCGGTATCGGGGTCCTGGAAGGCACTGACAAACAGGGAGAACAGCGGGTAGATGAGGAACAGCGTAAAGACGCCGATGGACAGCAGCGTGATGCCCGTCCAGAAGTCCCAGTGTATTTTCCTACTCATCGCGCACCACACCTTCCATGAGACTGCGGCTGCCGTCCGGCAGGAACACATTAACCTTGGCAGGATTCGGCTTCAGCGTCACCGCGTCGCCGGCTTCGAGGATGTGTTCCGCATGGCCGAGGTCCTGGCTGTACTCGATGGATGGCTGCCCCGGCACGAGCATCTCCTCGGCAAAGGAAAGGCCGTAATTGATGTACTTGCCAAGGAACACCTTGCTGTGCACCCGGCAGCGCAGGCCCTGTCCTTCCGGCTGGATGGAGAACTCCTCCGGCCGCACCGAGATGATGACGTCCATGCCGGCTTTGGCATCAGGGCCGAGCGTCTCAAGCGGCATGACATAGCCATCCTGGAAGACGGCTGCCAGTCCCCCGCCCTCCGCTTCCGCCAGGCGTCCGCGGAACAGGTTGGAATGGCCGATGAACGTCGAGACGAAGACATTGTACGGGCGCGTATAAACCGTATGCGGCCGCGCCGTCTGCTGGATCTCGCCCTTCTTCATGACGGCGATGCGGTCAGAAATCGAAAGGGCCTCCTCCTGGTCATGCGTGACGTAGACCGTCGTGATGCCCACCTGCTTCTGCACTTCGCGGATGGCCGAGCGCATCTCGACGCGCAGTTTCGCATCGAGATTGGAGAGCGGCTCATCCATGAGCAGCACGCTCGGATGGATGACGATGGCGCGGGCCAGGGCCACGCGCTGCTGCTGGCCGCCCGAGAGCCGCTCCGGCAGGCGGTCCTGGTATTCCGTGATCTGCACGACATCGAGAATCTCATCGACCTTTTTCTTCATCTCATCCTTCGGCGTCTTGCGCAGCTTCAGGCCATATTCCACATTCTCGCGCACGGTCATATGCGGAAAAATCGCGTAACTCTGGAATACCATGCCGATATTGCGCTTGTGCGCCGGTATGTCATTAATCACCGTATCGTTGAAACGGATCTTGCCCCCTTCAATCGAATTGAAGCCGGCAATCATGCGCAGCAGTGTCGTCTTGCCACACCCGGACGGTCCCAAGAGCGTGAAGAACTCGCCGTTCTCGATATGCTCGGTAAGCCCGGGGATAATCGTCAGGCTGCCGTACCGTTTGATGACCTGATCGACATGAATCGCAACACTCATGCTATCCCCTCCCCAATTTCCTGATGGAACGCTGTAATTCTGTAAATAAAATTCTGACATATCTGATTTATTTTCATTATAAAAAAATAAGCAGGATGGAACAATCCAAAATCCTGCAATAATATCGCCAAAACTGAACGCTAAACGTTTACTATCGGAGAACACAACCCTCACCCGTGTTTCCGATGCCATTTCCAGCTCAGCAGCATGTGATGAAGGGCCATGACGGGGTGGTAAAAGAGCATGCGCCAGCCGCCATAACGCATGACGCGGAGGATCTGGCGGCGTTTTTCCGGCGCGTAGCAATGGATGGGGCAGACACTGCAAAACGTCTTCTCCGCCATGCGCGGACAGTGACGAATCCGCGCCAGCGCGTAATCCGCGAGTTCCTGGCATTCCGGGCAGAGCATCTTCCCCTGACGCTCATGATGATGACCGCGGCAATACAGGCGGATGATTTCCTCCACCGTCCGGCATTCCTGCTGCCGCTTTTTTTCCACAGACTGTTCTTCCATCGCTTCACCTCCTGTCTTGTTTTCCGTTTACGTTTCAGTTTACCGGAAAACGGCGCAGAAGGACGTAACGGTTGTTACGCTGGCGCATTTATCCACCGTCCAACGTGCAATCTGTGGATAACACAAGATGTTTATCACAACTTATCCACAGATTGCACAAGTTTTATCCCCAGAAACTGTGGACAAAAAAATACTGCCGCATCCAAATCCAAGGATGCGGGCAGTATTCTGTCCCAGGTGCAAATGCCTCAGCGTTCTGTGGAAGAAGCTTCCCCGGCCGGAGCCGTCTGGAAAAGGGAAATGACAAAGCCGAAGGCCGCGCCGCAGAGCGCGGGGATCACCCAGCCCATCATGAGGCTGTAGAACGGGATGTACTGGCTCAGGATGTTGTTGAGCACCGTGACATGCACACCCGCAGCATTGAGGCCGTCAATCAGCGAGAAGGCCAGCGTGAAGTCAAGGGCGCCCTGATAGATGCTCTTGCGCCAGCCGATGAAGCGGTCAAAGAGTGAGAGCAGGACAAAGACGATGACGAGCGGATAGATCGTCACGAGGAACGGCACGGCCAGCGCGATGATCTGCGTCAGGCCGATATTGGAAGCCGCAAAGCTGAACAGCGTGAATAAGAGCAGCAGGCGCTCATACGAAATGCGGTTCTTGAGGAGCTTGTTGAAGAACCACGCGCCGCCTGAGAGCATGCCGCAGCTCGTCGTCAGGCAGGCCAGGATGATGATGGCGGCGAGCAGGCCGTTGCCGGCCGGGCCGAAGAAGAGGCCGACGGCACTTGCAAGCAGCTGGCCGCCGTTGGCAGAGTGCCCCAGCACCGAAGCGCTCGTCGCACCGAGATACGCCAGCGAACCGTAGACACAGGCCATGAGCGTAACGGTGATGAGTCCGGCGAACAGGCAGATGCGGCCAATGGCCCGGTTATCCGTGACGCCGCGCATGCGCACGGCATTAACGACGAGTGTGCCGATGGCGATGGAAGCCAGAAGGTCCATCGTCTGATAGCCGTCCTGGAAGCCCTGGGCAAACGGCGATGCCACGTAGTTGCCCGTCGCCGGCAGGATATCCCCGAGCGGCGCCGCAAACGACTTGGCAAAGAGCACGGCCAGCACGATGAGCAGCAGCGGCGTCAGGACCTTGCCGACACGGTCGATGAGCTTGTTCGGATTGAGCGACAGATAGTAGCTGGCGCCGAAGAAGAGTGCCGTGTAAACAGCCTGCCCGATGGTCAGGCCATCGTCGCCGAGGAACGGGCGGATGCCGATCTCAAACGAGACGGCTCCCGTACGCGGCACGGCAAAGACCGGGCCGATGCAGAGATAAAGCACGACGAGCAGCGCCGTCGCGAACCACAGATACGTCCGGCGGTTGATGAGTTCGATGTACTTGCCGCCCTGCAGGGCAATGGCTGTGATGCCGAGCAGCGGCAGGCCCACGCCCGTGAGCAGGAAGCCGGCCATCGCAGTGAGTGTATGATCGCCAGCGGCCTGTCCAAGGGCTGGCGGGAAAATCAGGTTGCCCGCACCGAAAAAGATGGAGAACATCATGAAGCCGATGGTGAGCAATTCGCCGATCTTGAATTGATTCATAAAATCCCTTCTACCTTTCTAATCGTCTGGCTGACATCCACTGGCCGTCCACTCATGGTAAACACTTTTCTTCATAAAAAAAGTTCATGTCCCAAGAGCCCTGAACATGAAGGATTACAACCATAAAAATATGGCTATATTATAGCACAGCCGTTGCCGAAAAAGCAATAAAAAATCGAATATTGTGTAACACCGTAAACTTCCCGAAATCGCGGGAAATGGAAATATGCTATAATGGGAGGGAAATGCATGGCTCACGATGAGCCGGAAAGGAACGATGATACCATGGCAGAAGAAGAAAAACACGCAAAGACCGGCGACGATCCCACCGTCATGCAGCCGCACGGACGAGAACAGCAGATCAAAATGGAAATCCTCGATATGATACACAGCGGCGAAAGCCCCTTCGACATCATCTACCACGTGGCAAAATGGCTCGAGAAGACGTCAGGAGAGCCCGGCTATGCCCAATACGTCGAGAACCAGATTCGCTCCATCTACGGGCTCGCGCTCGAGCATGTCAAGCCCATGCAGAACGAACTGCACGAAGTCGAAGAACGCCTCAAGCGCATCGAGGCCTCATACAAGAATCCAGCCTTCACCGAAGAAGAGCACATCCGCATCGGCTTTGCCATCGAGCGTCATAAGCAGAACATCGAACGCCTGAAGATCCTGATCCAGAAGGCCGAGGCCGATCATACAAAGATGATCATCGAGAAAAATTGAGAAAAAGAAAGACCCCTGTGCTCTGGCCGATCCTGTCAGCCAGATCCAGGGGCATAAAATGTCTTATTCTTTTTCGTTCCTCAATCCAAAACGTAAACGGTTACGTCGCGGCGGCCAAAGTCCATCGCTGCACCGTAATCCTCCATGCAGAGGTCAATGCGGTCGCCGACAATGGCACCGCCCGTGTCTGCGGCAATCGCCTCGCCATAGCCAGGGATATAGAGGCGCGTTCCCAGGGGAATCACATCCGTATCCACGGCTACGACGCCGTACTGGGCAGGCAGGCCCGAGGCCGTGATGCCGCTGCCGCCGCCATCCCATGGCAGGTAAGCAGTTGCTTCCATCGTGTAAACGGCACTGTAGCGGGAAAGGCCGCGCGAGGTCTCCACCTGAGCCTGTGCCTCTTCCCGTTCACGCTGCATGGCCTGCAGCTTGGCTGCACTGTCCTTCAGTGATATGTCCATATTGGCATGTATTTTCGTGTCCAAACCCGGAGCTGCTTCCACATCCTCCGGCTGATAGCCCTGTTCGATGAGGGCATCGCGTACTGTCTGTTTGCTGGTCAGAACTTCTTTTTTCTGTCCCGCGTACTCGATGGTGACGGGGACCGCTCGATAAATCGTGATGTCGGTTGTCTTGTTGTCTAATTTCTGTAACTGGTATTCGTCTTTGGCGCTGAGTTTCACGCCTGCCCGCTCAATGAGGTATTCCGGGCTTCTGTGTATGCTGTTGAATTCAATGGTGCGTCCGTCGACATGAACCTGTACCTGATGCATGTCCGAGGGCATGCCCGCACGGGTGAAGCCTGTCGTCATCATCATCATGATAGCCAGTATCATGCAAAACAAAAATTTCTTTTCTACTTTTTTGTGTAAGGAAATGAGTCGCTTTAAACTCATTCAATCCCCCCTTTGTTATAGTGGGAACGCAAAAAGAACAAAATAAGTATAGCATGGACAAAAGGGTGATGTCAAATCACCCATGTTTTGTTCTACCACTTTCAGCTGTAATTAAGCTGAAAAATGGGATTTAAAAAGTGGTGAGGGAACATTTTATATGTTCCCTCACCACTTTTATGAGAATTCACTTAAAGTGCATATAAATTCTCCGCATTGCACGTCGTCACACGGGCGACTTCCTCAAAAGAAAGCCCTCGAAGCTCCGCCACCTTCGCTGCCACAAAGCGCACGAAGGACGGTTCATTGCGCTTGCCGCGCATGGGCACAGGTGCCATGTACGGCGCATCCGTCTCGACGAGCAGGCGCTCGAGAGGCATGGCCCGGACGATTTCCGGCAGTTTTGCCGCATTCTTGAAGGTCAGCGGGCCGTCGACGCCGAGATACCAGCCCAGTTTGAGGAGTTCACGCGCCATTTCGAGGCTGCCCGAATAACAGTGCAGGACGCCGCGAATCCCCCGGCCTTCCCGTTTGAGGATGGCCAGGGTGTCGCCATGGGCATCGCGGTCGTGGATGCAGACCGGCAGATGAAGCTGGCGCGCGAGGTCCAGCTGACGGATAAATATACGCTGCTGCAGCCGCCTTTTATCGGAATCTTTCTCCCAGTAATAGTCGAGGCCGATCTCGCCGATGGCCACCACTTCGGGCTTTGCCGCCCAGGCGGCGAGGATGTCGTCCTCGCGCGCCGTCATCTCGAACGCCTCTTCCGGATGAATGCCGACGCCGGCATAAAGCCCCTCATGTGCCTCGGCAAGCGTTACGGCCCGCTCCGAGGAAGCGAGGGTATCCCCCATATTGATCATGCGGGTCACGCCGGCTTCCCGTGCCCGCGCGATGACGGACTCGCAGTCCTCGGAAAACTTGGCATCGTTGAGATGCGTATGCGTATCGACCAGCTCGAAGCGGCCTGCTGCCTGCTCTGCCATCAGCGCACCTCGGTGCCGGCCGGCATGTCGACTTCGAGGATCTTGAGACCCTTGCCGTCGCTGGCCGCGAGGATCATGCCCTCGGATACGACACCGCGCAGCTTGGCCGGCTTGAGGTTGGCCACGAGCACGACGTGCTTGCCGACGAGTTCAGCGGGCTGATAGAACTTGGCAATGCCCGAAACGACCTGACGCTCAGGCTCCCCTTCACCGAGGCTCAGCTGGAGTTTCAGCAGCTTGTCCGCCTTCGGCACAGGCTCTGCTGCCGTGACCTCGGCCACGCGCAACTTGACCCTGCCGAAGTCCTCAATGCCGATGACGCCGGGGACGGCCTCCTGCGTCTCGTCTTTTTTCTCATTCTTGGCTTTCTTGTCTTTCTTGGCAGGCTTTGTCTGCACAGCCTCTTCCTTCTCCACTTCAATGCGCGGGAAGAGCTGTTCCGGCTTGCCCACCGTAATGCCTGCCGGTACGCCGCCCCACTGCTCGATATCCTCGATCTGCACGTCCTTGAAGGCCTGCGGCAGATTGAGCTGCTTCCAGATGCGCTCTGCCGTCTGCGGCATGAACGGCGAGATCAGCACGCTGATGATGCGCAGGGATTCCGTGAGGTTGTAGAGAACGTTGGCAAGCTCCTGTTTCTTTTCTGGATCCTTGGCAAGGGCCCACGGAGCCGTCTCGTCAATGTACTTGTTGGCGCGGCTGATGAAGGCCCAGATCTTCTTGATTGTCGCCGAAAGCTGCATATCGTTCATGTTCTCGCGGAAGAACGCGACCGTTTCCGCGGCATCGGCTTCGAGGGATTTGTCCACTTCGCTCTTGCCCTGCGGTGCGAGCACGACGCCGTCCTGGAACTTCAGCGTCATGTTGAGCGTGCGGTGCAGGAGGTTGCCGAGATCGTTGGCGAGGTCGGAATTGATGCGCTGGATCAGGGCATCGCGCGAGAAGTTGCCGTCCTGGCCGAGGTTGATTTCGCGCAGCAGGAAGTAGCGGATGGCATCGGCGCCGAATTCATCGATGAGGCCGTTCGGGTCGACGACATTGCCCTTGGATTTCGACATCTTGTCGCCGTCGACGATGAGCCAGCCATGACCGTAGACCTTCTTCGGCAGCGGCAGGTCGAGGGCCATGAGGATGCACGGCCAGATAATCGTATGGAAGCGGACGATTTCCTTGCCGACGAGATGAAGGTCTGCCGGCCAGTATTTCTGGAACTTCTCGGGGTCGTCAAGGAAGCCGATTGGCGTCAGGTAGTTCGTCAGCGCGTCGAACCAGACGTAGATGACGTGCTTCGGGTCGATGGGCACCGGGATGCCCCAGTCAAACGACGTGCGCGAGATGCAGAGGTCTTCGAGGCCCTGCTTGATGAAGTTGATCATCTCGTTGCGGCGCGATGCCGGCTGGATGAAATCCGGATGCTCCTCGATGTACTGGAGCACGCGGTCTGCATACTTGCTCATCTTGAAGAAATACGCTTCTTCCGAGACTTCCTGCACGGGACGGTGACAGTCCGGGCAGCAGCCGTTCTCATCGAGCTGATGCTCCGTCCAGTAGCTTTCGCACGGCGTGCAGTAGAGGCCCTTGTACGAGCCCTTGTAGATGTCGCCCTTGGCGTAGATGCGGCGGAAGACCTCCTGCACGACGCGCTGATGGCGCTCCTGCGTCGTGCGGATGAAATCATCGTTGCTGATGTCGAGGCGTTTCCAGAGATTCTGGAAGCCCGCAACGATCTTGTCGACGTATTCGATTGGCGTCACGCCGGCTTCTTCTGCCTTCTGCTGAATCTTCTGGCCGTGCTCATCCGAGCCCGTCAGAAAAAAGACATCGTCGCCGATCAGGCGGTGAAAGCGGGCAATGGAGTCCGCGATGGTCGTGCAGTACGCATGGCCGATGTGGAGCTTGGCGCTCGGATAATAAATCGGCGTCGTGATATAAAATGGTTTCTTTTCTTTCATGAGACTTCCTCCTCCGCGGCCGCTAATGGAACGCCCGCTCACTTTGTTGCCCCCTTATTATAAAACACTTTGACAGGATTGGGCAACTAAACCGTCTGACCTGCCCTCACTTGAGGCAGGCTTCAAAAATAAACTGGTTGGCCAGTACATTCATGTTGGCCGAATTGATGTCAGCCGCTTCATCGAACATCTGCCATGCCTTGTCATATTTCTTCTGGCGGATGTAGGCCACGGCCAGCGCATTCTTGGCATCTGCTGTCTGCGGCGTCAGGCGCAGCGTTTCCTGGAACGAATGGATGGCGTCCTTCTCGTGCTTCTGAGCGAGCTCGATGAGCCCGCGGTTGTACCAGGCCTGCATGAACTCCGGATTGCGCGCGATCATCGCCTCATAGCTCTTGAGCGCATCCTTGAGGTGTCCCGTCTGATGCTGCGTCAGCGCCAGGTCATAGTAGGCGGCCGAAGACTCCGGTGCGAAATGGATGGCCTGGTTGAAATCCTGCTCTGCCGCCTTGTAATCCTGACGGTTGAAATAGACGATGCCGCGGTAGAGATAAGCGCCGGATTCATCGGGCATCTCGCGGACCTTCTTCTCCGCAGCGGCGAGCGCGGCATCCGAACCGTCCGGTGCCTGCGCTTCCTGCCAGAGCCAGAGGATCTCCTGGCCATAGCGCGTCCCCGGCACGGCCCAGACGCCATTGAGCCCCGTCCACTTCGTCACCTGGCCGTAAATCTCCGGACGGTTCTCCTTCAGCAGCTTATAGCGCGGGTCGACGAGGGCCGTATGCGGCAGTTCCGTGCTCGCATAGGCCAAAAGATGCTGGATGTGCGCACGCACGCCGAGCTGCGGCGTTGCAAAGCTCAAACCCGGTTCACGATTGCCCGTCGCACCGAGCCCACAGAAATTGTTCTGTTTGGGCGAGACATCCCCGCCATAGGCAAAGAAGCCCGTCTCCTTCAAGGCCTGGCAGAGCGCCACATCAGGGCGGATGCCCTCGCGGCCGGCTTCCTCATAATAATAGCGGACGATGTCCTCGACGGAACAGTTGAGTTTCGGCTGCGGGTTGCGCTTCTCGATGAAATGCACCATCTGTTCCTGCGTGGCCTCTGCCGCTCCCATGATCGTGATGGTATCGGCCGCCGCGGCTGCCTCCAGCATGGGCTCGGCATACGGCTTGGCCAGGCGCCATTTGACGGACTGCATGGCCTTCTTGTTGGGCTCTCCCGGCATCACTTGCGGGAAGTCCGGCCGCCCGGGAATGGTCCTGACGGACGCCTTGGCAGGAACGCTGCTCTGCGTTGCCGCCTCTGCCAGAGGCTGCTGCGTCGCCGCGGGGGCCAGCAGCAGGCCGCAGGCCGCCGTCGAGATCAGGAACCAGCGCGAGATATTCATAGAAAAACCTCCATTGCATGTGCATGAATCTGCATCATTTTCTTGATCCTTTCCATTATACCATATGCTGTCACGCGTCATGGACCTCAAAATGGCAAAAGAAAAGCCCTCCGGCAGACCGGAGAGCAGATTAAGGGGAAATAGGGGAAAGGGGCCGCAGGCCCTTGTGCGCACTCAGGCACGCGGCCCGGTAGAATCACGCACGATCAGGGTATTCTCGAGCGTGATGCGCTTGCTTTTGCCGCCGTGGATCATCTCAACCAGCACGACAGCGGCATTGCTGCCCAGTTGGAACATATTCTGATCCATCGTCGTGATTTCCGGCTCGATAAGGCTCGCGAGCGTGATGTTATCGTAGCCGACGATGGACATATCATCGGGGATGCGCAGGGAACGGTCCTTGCAGGCCTTGATGGCGCCCGTGGCCATGAGGTCGTTGCAGCAGAAAATGGCCGTTGCCTCTGTGCGCGGCAGGATGTCGTAGAGGCGGTTGCGGGCAGCCGTGACCGTCTCGATGCTGTTGCCCTCGCCGATATCCACGATATCCTCTTCATGGAAGCATTTCTTCTCCTGCATGAGCGAGCGGTACGCCTCTTCCTTGATGGTATAGGAATCCGAGTGATCACCGCGCACAAAGAGGATGCGCCGGTGCCCGAGTTCCATTAGGTATTCGAGCGCCTGACGCGTCCCGAGCGCCTCATCATTCGTCACATAGGAGACATTTGGGATGCGGCGGTAGCCGTTGATGAAGACGAGGGGCACCCGCTTGACGAGACGGCGGTAAAAGGTTTCGCGCATGCCCTGCGTATTCGGGCTGATGACGATGATGCCCGATACATTGCGGGACACAAGCGTCTTGATGCATTCCATCTCCAACTCGGGGTCATTCTGCGCGCAGTTGAGCAAGAGCGTGAAGCCCTCCTTGCGCACGGCCTTCTCAATGCCGTCAATGACTTCCGCGAAGAACATATTGTAAAGGCCCGGCACGACGACACCGATGGTCGAGGAGCGCTGCATATTGAGTTCGCGGGCCTGCACATTCGGCACGTACTGCAGTGCCTCAATGGCCGCCTGCACGCGGTCCCGCGTCTCGCTCTTGACGGGATAATTCCCATTGACGACGCGCGAGACGGTTGCGACCGAAACACCGGCCGCTCTGGCGACATCGACAATCGTCGCTTTCTTCGTTGCTTCCATTTTCTTTCCTGCTTTCTGGATTACGGACGCTCAGGCTCACGCCTCATCCACATGAGCGACGAAGCGGTCGAAGGCCTCCATGCCCTGCGGATTGCGCTTGTACACGCCGGCATGGGTCAGGACAGTCTCGAATACCTTGCCGATTTCCTGCTTGAGGATACCTGCCACCTGGTCTTCCGTAACGTTCGGATATTTCTTACGCAGCATCTTGTACCAGTCTGCATGGCTGGCGATTTCCGGCATGCCGGAAATGTCTTCCGTGCCCTTGACGAGTTCCTGTCCGACAGCCGCCATCTCCTTCTTGAGGCGTGCAGGCAGGACGGCAAGGCCCATGACCTCGATGAGGCCAATGTTTTCCTTCTTGATGTGATGCACTTCCGCATGCGGATGGAACAGGCCGAGCGGATGCTCCTTCGTCGTGCGGTTATTGCGCAGCACGAGATCAAGCTCATAAAGATTGCCGCGGCGGCGCGCAATCGGTGTAATCGTATTGTGCGGCGTGCCGTCCGTCTCTGCCAGGATCTCCACGCTCGGGTCGCTGTACGCACGCCAGGACTTGAGGATCCTGTCGGCCAGAGCCGTCAGCTTCTCACGGTCCTCGCCCTGCAGGCGGATCGTCGACATCGGCCATTTCACGCGGCCGGCCTTGACGTCCTCAAAGCCCTTGAAGTGATACGTTTTCTCGATTGGGGCCTTGGCCATCGCAAAGGTATAGCGGCCGCCCTGATAATGATCGTGGGACAGGATGGAACCGCCGACAATCGGCAGATCGGCATTGGAGCCGAGGAAGTAATGCGGGAAAATCGTCACGAAATCCAGGAGATTCTCAAAGGATTTGCGCGATACCTTCATCGGCACATGTTTGCGGTTCAAGACGATGCAATGTTCATTGTAATACGTGTAGGGGGAATATTGCAAGAACCAGCGGTGTGCCGAGAGGCGCAGCGGAATCAGGCGGTGCGTCTCTCGGGCCGGATGGCCGGGGTGACCGGCATAGCCTTCGTTCTCACGGCAGAGCAGGCATTTCGGATAGCCCGAGGACGGTGCGCTCTTGGCCTTGGCGATATCGCGCGGGTCCTTCTCCGGCTTGGAGAGATTGATCGTGATATCGAGGTCGCCGTATTCCGTGGCCGTCTTCCAGATGATGTTCTTGTCGATGCGGTCCTTGCGGATGTAGTTCGAAGCGATGCTGAGCTTGTAGAACTCATCCGTTGCGGCTTTCGGGCTGCGTGCATAATCGTTGCGGAAGCGGCGGACGACCTCAGACGGGCGCGGCATCACGCAGTCCATGATGCGCGTATCAAAGAGGTCACGCTCCTCCGTCGTATTCTCGATGATGCCTTTCTCCGCTGCATAGTCGAGCATGTTGTCGAGGATGGGCATGGCCGTCGGCAATTCTTCATCGATGAGCTCCGGCTCGAATGCATCGACCTTGAGCACGTCGATGAGGCGGTTGGCCGCATAGTAAAAGTCATCCTCGTTGATCAGCGTATTCTGCCTGGCAAAATTCAGCAGGCGGTTGATTTCCGTATTGATTGACATGATGATTCCCTCCAGATCGATCCTGCAAGCCAGAACCGCAGACGAAGGATTCCCCCGCCTGCGGTATCTGCACCTGTCTTATTTCTCGTAACCGTTCGGATGCTTCTGATGCCAGGTCCAGGCCGTGCCGATGACCTGCTCGACATTCGTGTACTGTGGCTTCCAGCCGAGGATCTTCCTGGCCTTCTCGGAAGACGCGATGAGCTGGGCCGGGTCACCTGCGCGGCGTGCACCCATCTCGACCTTGATGTCCTTGCCCGTGGCCTTCTTGGCTGCCTCGATCATTTCCTTGACCGAGAAGCCCTTGCCGTTGCCGAGATTGAAGATATTACTCTCGCCGCCCTTGCGCAGGTACTCGAGTGCCAGTACATGAGCGTCGGCCAGATCGATGACGTGGATGTAGTCGCGCACGCACGTGCCGTCCGGCGTCGGATAATCATCGCCGAAGATCGTGATGTGGTCGCGCTTGCCGAGCGGGACCTGCAGGATCAGCGGGATCAGGTGCGTTTCCGGATGATGGTCTTCACCGATGGAGCCGTCATCGATGGCACCGGCTGCATTGAAGTAACGCAGCGATACGTAGCGGATGCCATTGGCGCGGCTGACCCACTTCATCATCTTCTCCATCGTGCGCTTCGATTCACCGTACGGGTTCGTCGGGTTCGTCTCATCATCTTCCATGATGGGTACGCGCTTCGGCTCACCATAGACGGCAGCCGTCGAGGAAAAGACGATCTTATCGACATGATGGCGCACCATGGCTTCAAGCAGCACCTGCATGCCATACACATTGTTGTTGAAGTACTTCAGCGGCTTCTCAACGCTTTCGCCGACGAGGGAATTGGCAGCGAAGTGAATGACGGCCTCAATCTTGTTTTCCGTGAAGATCTTGTCGAGCACATCCTTATCGCGGATGTCGCCTTCATAGAACTTGGCCTGCGGGTTGAGGGCATCGCGATGACCCGTCTGCAGGTTATCGACGATGACGACATCCTCCCCCTTCTTTACCAGCTGATGTACTGCGTGCGAACCAATGTAACCGGCGCCGCCACAAACAAGAATAGACATGGCTATGCTTCCTTTCTCTTATATCCAAATTCCAGTATCGACAACACTAAACACTATTATAAGCGAATAAGCAAAATCAGTCAGCAAGGCGGTGCGTGCCGTCTGCAATGCTGGCTACCACGAAGCTCGGTGCATAGCCGATTTTCTTTGTGTAAGCCTCGCCGACATTCTTCTTGAAGGCCTCAATGGCATCATTCTTGACCAGGCTGACCGTCGAGCCGCCGAAGCCGGCCCCCGTCATGCGGGAACCGATGACACCCTCCTGCTGCCAGGCAATCTCAGCCAGTGTATCGAGTTCCTTGCCCGTGACTTCATAGTCATCGCGCAGGGAGAAATGCGATTCATTCATCAGACAGCCGAATTCCTTGACGTCGTCGTTTTCCAGTGCCTTGACGGCAGCCAGCGTGCGGTTGTTCTCATAGACCGCATGGCGGGCACGATGGCGCTCGAGGACTTCCTCGATGTGTCCGGCAATCTGATTGAACTCATCATTGCCGAGTTCGCCGAGGGCCGTGAGGTCCGGCTTGACTTCCTTGAGCTCGTTGAGCGCATGCTCGCACTGTGCGCGGCGCACGTTATACGCACTCGAAGCCAGGCTGTGCGGCTTGTTCGTATTCGTGATGACGATGCTCGCATCCTTGAGGGCAATCTTGCTGTAACGGTACGACAGCGTATTGCAGTCCAAGAGGATGGCACAATCCTTCTTGCCCATGCCGACGGCAAACTGGTCCATGATGCCGCAGTTGACGCCGACGAACTGGTTCTCAGCCTTCTGGGAGAGCTTGACCATCTCAATCATGTCGAGCTTGAAGTCAAATGCTTCATTGAGGATGACCGAGGTCAGGACTTCCAGCGAAGCGGAGGACGAGAGGCCTGCGCCGGCCGGCAGCGTGCCGTAGATCAGGATGTCAAAGCCATGCGTGGCTTTGTGGCCGGCCTTCTCGAAGACGTCGACGACGCCCATCGGGTAGTTGGCCCAGTTCTTCGCTGCATCGTAGGCAAGCCCCGTCATCGGGAATTCGATGATGCCCTTGTCCGCAAGGTTCATGGAATACATTCTCGTCGTCATGT
Organism: Mitsuokella sp. AF21-1AC; assembly: GCF_003458855.1. NCBI lineage: Bacteria > Bacillati > Bacillota > Negativicutes > Selenomonadales > Selenomonadaceae > Mitsuokella > Mitsuokella sp. AF21-1AC. The sequence goes on along the minus strand of NZ_QRVW01000008.1, from coordinate 45,909 downwards.
CCTCGCGGTCCGCAACCAGTGCGTACGTACCGAGGGAAATTGCACAGGGGAATACATGGCCTCCGTTATAGTCGGTGTGCTCACCAATCAGGTTGACACGCCCCGGAGAAAAGTAGCTGCGCGTTGCCTTCTCACCGAACTGCTTCGTGAACTCTTTTTTCATCTGCTCTAAGATTTCCATGTTGTAACCCTCCATCGCGTTTTCTTGTGTTTGCCAAGGAACATCCTAGTAAACGTTTTCTTGTTCCCCTTAAAATATGGTGCAAACCCATGGAAGTTCTGATTTGCACCATCTTTTTTCTTGTTGTCTCTAGTTTACCGCGTCTTCGTTGTATTGTCAAGTATTATTGTAAACGTTTTCTAGTTCTTTTTCTATGAAAATCCAGGCGCTTCAGGCGAGGAACGCACGCAGCAGGGCCATGAGGGCTTCCTGATCCTCTGCGCCCATCGTTTCGCGGGCCGAATGCATGGCCAGGATGGGCACGCCGACATCCATCGTGCGCACCGGCACGAGCGCCGAGGCAATGGAGCCAAGCGTCGAACCGCCACGGCTGTCGCTGCGGTTGACAAAGAACTGGCAGGGAATGTCGTGCGAGGCGCAGAGTTCCTTTATGATGGCCACTGCTTCAGCATCGCCGGCGTACGACTGGCTCGCCGCCTGCTTGATGGCAAGGCCGCCGCCGAGGACCGGACGCACGACGGGATCGCTCTTCTCGATGTAGTTCGGGTGCACGGCATGAGCGACATCGACGGATAACAGGAACGCCTCGCCGAGGTCGCGCTGCATCCGTTCCTCATCCAATGACAGGCCGCGATAGATGCGGGACAGGAGTGCCGGCAGCACAAGCGAGCCTGCGCCCTGCTTCGTGCGGCTGCCGACCTCCTCGTTGTCAAACAGCGCCACGAGGCGGATGCCTGCGAACTGCTCCGCTGCGCAGAGACCCTTGAGGCAGGCGAATACCGAGGTCAGGTTGTCAAGGCGCGGAGAAGAGATCATTTCGCCAGCCAGGCCGAGCACCGTCCCCTGCTCGGCCGGATACGTGCTGAGCTCATAGGAGAGGATATCATCTTCGGGGACGCCGAGCTCCAGTGCCAGCCACGACAGGAAGTATCCCGCCGTCAGGCCCTTCTGACGGCCAAAGGCAGCCGCCAAGGGCAGCATGTCCTTCTGCGGATTCAGCGCCCCCTTTTCGTTGACCTCACGGTCCATATGGATGGCGAGACTCGGGATTGTCAGGAGCGGGCGGCCGATATCGACGAGGCGCGTCTCCGGATGGAACGCGTCGAGGCCGCGCAGCACCACCTTGCCTGCCAGCGAAAGCGGACGGTCGAGCCATGAACGCAGGATGAGGCCGCCGTACCGTTCGACATTCAGGAGTCCGTAGCCTTCCTTGAGCATGCCCGCCTGCGGCTTCAGGCGCAGGCAGGGAAAATCCGTATGCGCAGCGGCCATACGCAGCGGACCGTCCTGCCCGCCCACGGCAAATGCCAGCAGCGTAGAGCCGTAAACCGACACGTAATAGCGGCCGCCTCGCGAGAGATGCCAGTCATCCGACCACGACAGTGCCGTAAAGCCGGCGTCTTTCAGAAGCTCCTCGCTACTCTGCACCGTGTGGAACGGCGACGTGCTGTCGGCGATGAAATCCAGGAGATTACGTATTGTCTGTTTCATAGAAGTTTCCTTTCCCGGGCCTCTTGCCCATCAAAAAAGGCCGCCGCATGGCGGCAGCCTGCATCCATTCTTTGTCAAATGCCTTCCGGCGAACCGGCATCGGCAGCCAGCAGGGCAGCGTAGACGTCGCGGCGGCTCATGCCGAGCGTCTTGGCCGTCTGGCGCATGGCCTCCTTCTTGCTGACGCCTTCTGCCATGAGCTGCTGGCAGAGTGCCACGGGGTCCTGCGGCGATTCCTCCGCCTCCGCCAAAGTTTCTGCATCGGCGCCGGCCACCACGATGACGAATTCCCCGCGCGGCTCGTGTTCCTCGTAATATGAGAGGAGCTCAGCCAGGGTGCCGCGGCGGAACTCCTCGAATTTCTTCGTGAGCTCGCGCCCCAGAGCCGCCCGGCGGCCGCCGCCGAGCACGGCAGTCATTTGGCGCAGCGTGTTCTTTAGGTGATGCGGTGCCTCGTAAAAGATCAGCGTGTCACGGTACGAGCAGACCTCCTTGAGAATCTCCTGCTGCTTCTTAGCCGTCTTGGGCAGGAAGCCGACGAAGGTGAACCGCGTCGTATCGAGCCCGGAGCAGATGAGTGCCGAAAGTCCGGCATTGCAGCCCGGAAGCGGCGAGACACGCACGCCCTGCGCAATGGCCAGCGCCGCAAGATGGCTGCCGGGATCGCAGATGCCCGGCAGGCCGGCATCGCTGACACAGAGGAGGTCGTGCCCCTCCAGCAGCCATGCGACGAGCTCCGGTCCCTTTGTCAATTTGTTGTGCTCGTGATAGCTCGTCAGTCGCGTATGGATATCGAAATGCGTCAGGAGCTGGCGCGTATGCCGCGTGTCCTCGGCGGCAATCAGCTCCACCTCCGACATCATGCGCACGGCACGGTACGTCATATCTTCCAGGTTGCCAATGGGTGTCGCACAGAGATACAGCGTCCCCGGCTCATTCCGTTCTTCAGTCATCATAGCGTCAATCTCTTTCTGTCAGTCCGTAAATCTTGCGGATGGCCTCCGTATAGCTGCCATCCTCCTCATGCACGATGAGCGGCGGCAGGACCTTGAGCCCTCCGGGGGCAGCGCCGACCACGGCTTCCACGAGCATCATGTTCGGAGCCTTCCCGGCCTTGGGCTGTACCATCTGCAGCCGCTTGGCCTCCATCTGATGTTCATGCAGTGCGACGAGGATTTCTCCGAGTCGCTCAGGCAGATGGACCATTGCAAAGCGGCCGCCGAATTTCAGCGCGTAGCGGGCCGCCGTCACGACATCGTCGAGCGTCGCCGTGAATTCATGGCGCGCCCGTGCCACGCCCTGAATCCTGTTGGCCTGTCCATGTGCGACGGGCCGGTAAGGAGGATTGGCCAGCACAACATCGAACGTTTCGGCCGGATACATGCCCCGGATGGCCCGATAATCTCCCTCGCGCACCGTGATCTTGTGCTCCAGCTCATTCATCCAGACATTGCGGGACGCAAGCTCGGCCATGACAGGGCTTAGCTCCACGGCTTCCACATGGGTGACTTCATCGGCCATGATGAGCGGGATAACGCCCGTACCCGTGCCGAGTTCCAGGACATACTGGCGCCGGTGAAAGCGCGGGAAATGTGCCAGCAGCACGGCGTCCAGCGAAAAGCAGAACTCCTGTGTGTTCTGGATAATGTGGCGGCCGCTCTTCATGAGGTCGTCGAGGCGCTCATGCGGCTTCAGTTCCGGTTCTCTCATGATTTCTGCTCAGGCTGGCCGCCATTCTCACGCGGCGCGCGCGGTGCACGCGGGCGGCGTTTCTCACGGGAGCGCGTCTGACGCTCCTGTCCCGCACCGCTTTCCTTGCTGGTGTCGCGCGGGCGGCGTGGACGACGGCGGCGCGACGGCGCTTCTCCCTGCCCGTCCTTGCTTTCCCGGGTGTCTCGCGGCTGGCCGTTCCGGCTGCTGCGCGAACGGCGCGACATGCGCTCACGGTCACCGCGCTCCCCGCGGCTGCGCGGCGCGCGGCGTTCCGAGCGGTGTTCTCCCTGCTGCTCAGTCCGTTCTGCTGCCGCAGGCTTCGCCTCTTCGCCGCAGTCCTCATCCTTCTCGATGACATCCTCCCAGGCGGCAACAATGGTCCGGCTGTTGTCCAGAAGGATCGTCGCCGTGCGGCGCTGCTGGTTCAGCGAAATGACCTTGCCCTCGCCGTCGACCGTGACGACACGGCCGCCCTGCTGCGGCGGCTGCACCTTCGGCGTCTTCTTGTGGCACTGGCCGCAATAACAGTCACTCTCGTACTTGAGGCAACACATGAGACGTCCGCAGATGCCCGAGATCTTCGTCGGATTCAGCGACAGATTCTGTTCCTTGGCCATGCGGATGGACACCGGCTCAAAATCGCCGAGGAACGTCGCACAACAGAGCGGGCGGCCGCAGCAGCCAATCCCGCCCATGAGCTTCGCCTCGTCGCGGACACCGATCTGGCGCAGCTCGATGCGCGTGCGGAAGACGGAGGCAAGATCCTTGACGAGATCGCGGAAATCGATGCGGCCATCCGCCGTGAAGTAAAAGATAATCTTATTGAGATCGAACGTGTACTCGACATCGACGAGTTTCATCGGCAGCCCATGTTCCCGAATCTTCTTCTCGCAGATGCCGAAGGCGTCTTTCTCCCGCTGCTTGTTGTCCGCCACGCGCTGCAGATCCTGCTCGTTGGCCACGCGCTGAACAACCTTCAACGGCTGCGTGACCTCTTCTTCCGAAACTTCACGCGGCCCGATGACCGTCAGGCCGCACTCCACGCCGCGGGCCGTTTCGACCACGACGCGCTGCCCCAGCTCAATTTCAAGCTGCCCGGGGCTGAAATAATAAATCTTTCCCGCTTGCTTGAAGCGGACACCGATGATCGTATGCAAAATTTCCTCCTGCTCGTTCAATTACGTATCTGAACCACATCGCGCATGCGGATGTGGAAACCTTCCATCAAGAGACGCAGATTCACATTGCTCTGCAGGCGGTGCTGCGTCTCACGCACCAGGGCCAGCAGAGAAAAGATGACGGGTTCCGGGAACGATGGCAAAAGTGCCAGCAGACGCGCCCGGACATCCTTATGGTAAATGAGGCTGCTGCCGCCATCCTCATACAGCACCAGCATATCGCGCAGCATCATGTTGAGATACAGGAACCATTCCGAAAGCGTCTCGCGGTCAAGCTCGCCCATCTCCTGCGAACGCTTCCAGACTGATGTCATATCCATCTGCGGAAGCTTTGCAAGGAAATCCAGCGCATCATCGCGGCGCGACAGGCCTTCATGCTCATGCAGGGCAATGGCACGCCCGATGCTGCCGTCAGAAAGAGAAGCGAGTTCGTGCGCCTCCTCTGCAGCAATGCCCCGCTGCGCCAGTGCACGCACGATGGCATCTTCCGGCACCGTGCCGAACGAGAGTGGCATGCAGCGCGACAAGATCGTATCGAGCAGGGAACTCCTGGCTCCCGTGACCAGAAGAAACGTCACCGCTCCCTCCGGCTCTTCCAGCGTCTTTAAGAGGCTGTTCTCCGCCGCCTCATTCATGCAGTCCGCATCGTCAATGAGGACGACGCGCTGCTTCGACAGTACGGGATAACGCGATGCCTCGACCTGCATCGAACGGATGGCGTCGATGCGGATGACCGCCGCGCTCTTGCCCGTACGCTCCGGCAGGACCTCCAGATAATCCGGATGCGTGCCAGACGCCATGGCCCGGCAGGACGCACAATGGCCGCAGGGACCGTCCTCCGCCTCACACAGGAGAGCAGCAGCGAGAACATGCCCGAGCTTTTTCTTGCCGACACCATCAGGGCCGGTCAGCAGCACGGCATGCGGCAGCCGATGCTCGCGCAGCATCGTCCGCAGCTGCATCTTCTGCGCCTCGTGCCCCGCGATATCCTCCCAATGCAGTTCCATATGCGCGGCTCCTCTCCATCGTCCTTACGTTCGCACCCACCCGCAAGCGTGCGCATCTCTATAGATTATACCGTCCGCCATGTTTTTTCGCAACAGACTTATTCAGGCGGAACGCGCCTCAGCTCTCACCGGAGGCCGTACGTCCATGCTGCCTCTCACGGACATCGCCGATATACCCGACGGGCAGCAGATGCAGGACGCCGAGGATCTCGCTCATACGCACGGCGACATAAAGATCGAAGCGCACATCAGGATCCGAAAGATCCTTCTCGAGGAGCTGTGCAATCTTATCATAACGGTAGCGCACCGTATTGACATGCACGAACAGCATCTCCGCTGCCGCCTTGTAGTTGAAATTCGTCTCCATCAGGAGCTTCAGGGTAATCAGGAAATCCGCATCGTTCTCGCGATCATAATCCATGATGCGCCCCAGCGTGCGGCGGCAAAACGTCAGCACGGGCTCCATGCCGCCGGCAAACAGCGGCCGCAGCAGGCCGATATCCTGGAAGCATTTGCAGAAGCCCCGCCGGCTTTTCGTCTCACCATAAGCCAGTGCGACCTGCGCCTCCCGGTAAGCCACCTTCATCTCCCTGAGCGGATGGCGGTCACCGACACCAATGGAAAGCGAAATCCCGTAACGTTTTGAAAAGGACTTCTGCCAGCCGATGATGAGCGTCCTCAGACTGGAATCAACCTCTGACGGAGTGAGTTCCACCTGATCGCGCATATCCTGCAGGATCACGATGCCCTTGCCGCGCCAGAACAGCGGATACAGGGACAGATCACGATGCTTGCGTTCAAACTGCATCAGGCTGGCCTTGAAGTCCACCGCTGTGCTGTCAGTGACACTGTCGCCGAGGTCCACGAGCATCACATGGTAATCCTGCGAGGCATCGAGGCGGATATCAAAATCCGTCAGGATATCCTCGATGCGGAACCGCTGGCTCTCAAACGCCTGCGATAAAATGTCATTCGTCTTCTGCTCAACACGGTGCTGCACAGTAATCTCATTGCGCAGGAAATACGTGAGCGCCAGACGGGCAGGCTCTACCCCCTTCATGATTGCGGGGATATCCGCTTCCATCACCCGCCGGACCAGGAGATAGAGATGGGCCGCCGCATCGGGCAGGCTCACCTGCATGACCAGCAGCTGCTGGTCATGGATATAATGAAACTGATCGTCTGCAAAAGAAGGCAGGTGTTTGATGACCTGCCGCAGCTCTTCCCCAGCCGGCTTGCGCTCCGGGTAATATTCCATACCATCGTGCATGATGAAGAGGAGGTGCCGCTTAAGAGCAGTCTCCAAGAACTGACCCAAGGCACCAGCTCCCTGATTGATGGTTTCCTGCAAAAGTTCATACGCCTTCTGCCTCACCATACATCCTCCCTTTTCTTTAGAAAATACTTCCTTTATTATAACACATCAGGCATCATCAGACATTATTTCACTCATAAAGAATATCATTACCATAGAATCAAACAATCGTTTCCAAGAGAACACATAGAAAAAAGCGCAAATCACAGACTATCAAAAGCCCGGATTTACGCTTCTGCCACGCAGCTGCGGCCGTATAAGCAACAAGACAAAGGCGAGGCAGCGTTTGCTGATTCACCCCAGAATTTTTTTCGGCAAATGGCGGTTAAACCAGGCAATGACCCGGTCTGAAGCCGGCGTCAGGAGCATCCAGCTCAGGACCACGCAGCTGATGGAACCGGCTCCCACGACGACATCCGTCAGCCAGTGAGCCCCTGCCATGATGCGCGGCAAAGAGAACACGACCACCACGAGCGCACTCCAGAAAAACGCCTTGCGCCCGAAATACCGCAGCATGAAAAACGAAAAGATCATGAGCATCATACCGTGGTCACCCGGAAAACTCGTACTCGACCAGTCCTTGGCCGGCCAGCCTGTCAGTTCGGAGACGCGCAGCACCGAGACGCCCTGCAGGGAGAAGAATTTGGTCGGGCTCGGACGGCTGAAATCCATGGCCATGTCAAACTGCTTCGCAATGACGGCCGTGACCAGCATCGTCAGGCCGATGCAGACCATCCAGCGCTTGCCCGCGCGGTTCTGCCGACGGTAATACTGATAAAAGATGCCCAGCATGAACAGGAACGCCACGGCATCAAACGGACGCAGATTCGTGAAGGCCACCAGATAACGGAATGCCACGCTCTCGCCCAGCAGATGATTGAAATAAAAAAACACACCGGCATCGACCTGATACCAGAATCCCGACTGAGCCGGGATCAGCCAGCTCATAAACAGCAGCGCTCCCAATATCGTCAGGGCAAACACCGCAATCCATCGTTTTGTAGACAACGCACTCTTCCTTTCCTTGCACAGACAGAAAACGCAGTACCGTTCTCCACCCATGAACCTTTAGACGCTTTATTATAACACGTATCTCTTAGAAAAGAAAAAGGCGCGCCAATTACATGCCGTCACTTGAGGCCTGTTGGCACGGAGGGGCTGCCTGTGCAAAAGCGGAGCGTTCGTCAGACTGCGTAAAGAATGAATTTTTTTCCATCTGGAATCCTGTCAAAGAGCGTCGTTCAAGCGAAGCGCGTTTAGCTCCTTTGGCAGGCTGAATTGAAAGGAAAAAAATTCATTTAGCAGGATGACGCCGTGAAGCGTTGCACGGGCAGCCCGCCTTTGCTGCGTTCTCCCTGTCTTCCTTCACAAAGCAACAAGCCGCAATACAATGTTTCAGTGCGCTGCCTTGCGCTTTTCCCGCATGTAGCGCAGCACGGACAGTCCCGCCACAGCGCCCTCATGTACGGCCTTGGCCACCTGCAGCAAACCGCCCGTGCAGTCACCTGCCGCAAACAGCCCCGGCACATTCGTCGCCTGCGCTGCATCAACCTTCACATTCGCGCCGTCGAGCATTGCCCCGATCTTGCGCGCCAGCTCCGAGCTGCCCGCCGTACCGATGGCGAGGAAAAGCCCCTGCAGAGCCACCTGCTGCCCGCCAGCCAGCACCACGCGGCTCACGCGGTCCTCGCCCTCCACGGCCAGCAGCTTTTCCGTGCGCACCTCAACACCAGCCGGCACTTCAGGCGGCACCTCTCCATTCGTCAGCAGCAGGACATGCTTGGCATGCGGCAGCAGGATCTGTGCTTCATGCAGGGCATAATCGCCAGCCCCCACGACCGCAACCGTCTTGCCGCGATAAAAGAACGCATCGCAAATGGCACAGTAACTGACGCCTTTGCCCTCAAATTCCTTGAGGCCCGGCACCGGCAGCGTCCGGCGCGCAGCACCGGCGGCCAGCACCACGGCCGGCGCCTCAACGGCATCAGCGGCCAGTTCACCGCGGAACCCGTCAAACGTATCATTGAATGAAAGACCCAAAAGTTCCCCCGTCACGAAATGCACTCCGAGGCGGCGCGCACCTTCTGCCCCGCGGCGCAGGAGCTCGCGGCCGGAGATGGGTTCAGGGAAGCCGTAATAATTCTCGATTTTTTCCGCCTGAGAAAGGCCTCCCGTCTCAATGCCCTTTGTCACGATCGTCACATCCAGCCCGCCGCGGCGCGCATAAAGAGCAGCCGACACGCCCGCAGGGCCGGCACCAATAATGAGCACATCCGTTTTCATCCAAAATCCCTCCATCATTCAGCCCGACTCAATTTCTCTCATTCTAACCGCCCCTCTTCCAAGCGTCCGTGAGCCAGTCACAAAACGGGGCATCAGGCCCTGATAGCCCAGCGCAGCTTCGTCGAACGGGCACGGCTGTTCTCATAACATTCCTCGCGGCTCGGCCGGATGACCCCGTCCGAGATGTCCCGATAGATTCCCTGCTGATGAAAGGCCTTGAACGCCTTCTTGACAATGCGGTCCTCGCCTGAATGGAACGTCAGAATGGCGGCCCGTCCGCCCGGCTTCAGAGCATCCGGCAGCTTCGCCATGAAATCATAGAGCACCTCATACTCGTGATTGACGTCAATGCGCAGCGCCTGGAACACGCGGGCACTGCTCTTGCGGATCAGCTCCTTGCGGTCGGGCAGTTTTCCTTCCTCTGTGCGCGGCAGCCTGACTTTCTCCAAGGCCCGCTCAATCGCCTCATGCAGCTGCCGCGTCGTGCGGATGGCTGCACCGCGCTTCTCATCCTTGAGAATCTGCCGTGCAATCTCTTCGGCATAAGGTTCATCGGCATTTTCACGCAGCATGCCGATGAGTTCATCGCGGTCCATCTGTGCGAGGCGGTCAGCAGCCGAAATGCCTGCCTCCGGATTCAGGCGCAGGTCAAGCGGACCATCCGCACGATACGTAAAGCCGCGCTCCGGATTGTCGATCTGCATGGACGAGACGCCGAGATCGGCGAGAATAAAGTCAAACGGCCCCACCTCCTCCACGAGCTTGTCAATCTCACAGAAATTCATCCGGCGCAGGCTCCACTGTGCGTCCGTATATCCCTTGGCGCGGATGCGCGCCTCCGTCTTGCGCGATTCAATCGGATCGACATCGCCGCCGTAGAGATGACCTTCCCCCTTGAGCTCCTGCAGCATGGCCATGGTATGGCCGCCGTAACCCAGCGTGGCATCGAAGCCCTGCTCGCCCGGCTGGATGGCCAGCACGTCAAGGATCTCCCGGACCATGATGGGGATATGCGTGCCCGCCGGCGTATTGCCCTTGGCCCGCACATGCGCAATCTCCTCTCCGTAACGCTCCGGATTGAGTTCCTTGTATTTCTCCGCAAAATGGCGCGGATAGCGGCCGCTGTAATGGATGCGGCGCTTGTGGGCCTTTGGTGCCGCCTCGTCTGCCATCATGTCGCTGTCCTGTTTCTTTTGATCCTTATCTTCTCTATTTCCCATGATAAATCCCTTCTGGTACACATCTAAATGGGTTGCTTCTTAGTTATATTCAGTATAGCAATCCCGCCGGATCCCTGTCAAAACGCACGCGGCTGAAACACAAACAGAAAAATTAGAGCTTGACAAGAAAGACCCGCCCCGCTATAATGTGTACAAACATATTAATCATATATGCATTCATATATTTCTTAGTAAGCATAGTTGGAAAGAAGGTATCTTATGTCAAACGATCTCAAGAATAACGACGTGGATCGCGCACGTACAGAAGCCCTGAAGAAGAATCAGGGCGGCCAGCTCAAGCAGATGGCCCTCTGGTTCGGCGCACTCGTCATCGGTGCCATCCTCGGCTGGCTGCAGATCCCGGCCCTCAACGACCTCTTCAATTTCGTCGCCACGGTCTTCACGCGTCTCTTCCAGTTCATCGCCGTGCCGACCATCGCCCTGGCCGTCATCACGACGCTCTCGGCTCTCGGTGCCAAGAAGGACACAGGCCGCATCTTCGCGCATGCCGTGACCTACACGCTGCTGACGACGATTTCCGCCGCTGCCATCGGCCTCATCCTCTACCTCTGGATTGCGCCCGGCAATCTGCCGGCCGACATTATCGGCGCCGGTGCCTCCGACGTCCCGATGCAGAAGCTCGGTTCCCTTTCCTATTATGATCATTTCCTCTCGGTCATCCCGAACAACATGCTGCAGCCGTTCCTCTCGGGCAATGTGCTCTCCGTCATGCTGATTGCCGCGGCCGTCGGCCTGGCGCTCGCCTTCATGCCGAAGACGGAAAACCGCGCCGTGCTCCTCAAGGGCATCCAGGGCCTCCAGGAACTCTTGTTCACGCTGATCCGCGCGCTGCTCTGGGCTCTGCCGGCCGGCATCCTGGCCTTTGCCGCTCAGCTCTCCTCGCAGATTGAAGCCGGTGTCATCGTCGGCGCACTCGGCAAGTACACGCTCGTCGTACTCGGCGGCAACTTCATCCAGTTCTTCCTGGTCATCCCGCTCTTCCTGCTCGCTCGCGGCCTCAATCCGCTCTACGTATTCCGCAAGATGGCGCCGGCCATCGCCGTGGCCCTCTTCACCAAGAGCTCGGCCGGCACGCTGCCCGTGACGCTGGCATCGGCGGAAGCCCGCCTCAAAGTCAACCCGCGCGTCTCGCGCTTCGTGCTGCCGATCTGCACAACGATCAACATGAACGGCTGCGCCGCCTTCATCCTCGTCACGTCACTCTTCGTCATGCAGAATGCCGGCTTCGAGCTCTCGCTCGGCACGATGATCACCTGGCTCTTCGTCGCCGTACTCGCTGCCATCGGCAACGCCGGCGTCCCGATGGGCTGCTACTTCCTGACGCTTTCCCTGATGTCGTCCCTCGGTGCGCCGCTCGGCCTCATGGGCGTCATCCTGCCGATCTACACGATCATCGACATGATCGAGACGGCCGAAAACGTCTGGTCGGATTCCGCCGTCTGCGCGATGACGGACCACGATCTCAAGGGACAGATTGAAGAAACGCCGGTCGAAGCCTGACCGCATCTTCCTGACAGAAAAATATTATCGAAGCATTATCCGAGTTCCGCTTGTGAAAGCGGAACTTTTGTTTTTTCATCAATTATAAAAATCCTCGCTTTTTCTCATTAGGCCTCTTGATTGGCATTATGTCTCCCTCACGAAGACACGCGCAATCCTTTTATCTGTTATCTTATAACAATCTCTAATCTTATTATGATTGACACTTATCCAATTAGAAATTACAATATACCATGGTTTATGTTCTCCTCTAGGAGACAGAACGTATATTTTATCCAACTTCAGGAAGGATTGATTTCATGTCGGATAAGCAACGTGCGGCCGAATCGTACGAGCCGCCCATGTCACCCCACAAGGATTACGTCGAGATCAACGCGTATGTCATCGGCTGGGGCCTGTTCTTCGCCGCGCTCTTCGCGCTGGCAGTCGGGTACCTCTGCCTCAAGATTGGCCAGACGGTCGATGCCTTCGCCCCCGTCTCCGTGCTGGCCATGGGCATGGCTGTCATGTTCCACCGCAAGAACGCATTCCCCGAAACCGTTCATATCCAGGCCATCGCCAGTGCCGGTACGAATATCATCGGCGGCGTCATGTTCATCCTGCCGGCTCTGTTCATCCTGCACGTCAACGGCATCTCGTTCCTGCAGATGGCCACACCGATCGTGCTCGGCGGCGTGCTCGGCGTACTGCTGGCGACCACGTTCCGCCGCTATTTCTGCGAGGAGATGGACGCTGTCTATCCATTCCCCTCAGGCCGTGCTGCAGCGGAGGTCCTCGTCTGCAACGAGGGCTCCAAGGCCCGCACGATGATCTTAAGCGGCCTGGTTGCCATGGTCTACGACTTCGTACTCAATACGCTCGGCTGGTGGCAGGAGGTCCTGTCGACGATGACGTTCTCTTGGGGACAGGCCCTGGCTGACAAGTACAAGCTCATCTTCAGCCTTGACAATGACGCCGCACTGCTCGGCATTGGCTACTTCACGGGTCTGCGTTACGCCTTGATCATCGCCGCCGGCTCCTTCTTCTCCTGGTTCGTCTGCATCCCGGTCGTCTACTACCTGGGCGGTGAGCACGTCATGACGGTCGGCGGTCAGGCGATACTGCTCGCTGATGCGCCGATCATGGCCGTCTTCTCCCAGTACGTCCGCCACATCGGCATCGGCATGCTGGCCATGGCCGGCATCATCGGCCTGCTCTCGATGTCCGGCGTCGTCGTGCGCGTCGTGAAGCGCGCCCTGCACGACCTCTTCACCTCAGGCCCTGCCTCCACGGATAACCTGCTGCGCACGCAGAAGGATATCCCGATGACGCAGATCGTCATCGGCACCTTCCTCATGGTCATCCTTTTCACGCTGTTCTTCCACTTCAACTGCTCGGAGAGCCTCGTGCAGACGGGTGTAGCCTTCTGCATCATCCTGCTCTTCTCGCTGCTGCTCTCCGTCGTCGGCATCAGCTCCATCGCCTTCACGGGCAATGAGCCGGTTTCCGGCATGACCATCTTCATGATCCTCGTATCGGCCGTCCTCATGGGCCAGGTCGGCATGCACGGCAATGCCGGCATCGTCGCCATCCTCATGATGGCCGCCTTCCTCTGCGCGACGCTGGCCGTATCCGGCAACTTCATGTCGGAGCTCAAGGTGGCCTATCTCACGGGCGCCACGCCGAAGAAAATGCAGCAGTGGCAGATCGTCTCCATCATCCTCACGAGTTTCGTATCCGTCGGCGTCCTGTTCCTGCTGAACCATGCCTACGGCTTCACGGGCGAAGGCGCACTCTCCGCCCCACAGGCCAACGCCATGGCCGCCATCGTCAAACCGATGATGGACGGCGGCGACGCTCCCTGGCCGCTCTATCTGGCCGGCGCGTTCTTCGCCGTCCTGCTCTGGATGATGAAAATCCCGCCGCTCGCCTTCGCGCTCGGTACCTACCTGCCCATGGAAATCAACACGCCGGTTCTCGTCGGCGGCCTGATCTCCTACCTCGTCTCGCACAGCAGCAAAGATGAAACGATCAACGCCCTGCGCCTCGGCGAGGGCAACATCGTTGCTTCTGGCTTCGTCGCCGGCGGCGCCATCGGCAGCCTCATCAGCGCCTGCCTGCATATCGCCGGCATTGACTGGTTCATGAAGGCCTGGTCCGAAACGCCGGCTGCCACGTTCCTTGGCATTCTCGCGTACTTCGGCCTTTGCATCATGATCTACGCCGTAGCACGCCGCATCAAAGATGCCAGAGCATCAAACTGAACCATTAAATAAAGTACAAGAAAGGGCGTATGCCCCAGGTCGAAGACCCGGAGCATACGCCCTCTTTACATGCCAGGCCCCATCCTTATCCGGGGTCCTGGGCTGCGCTGATTACAAGCTGCCTTTCATGGCTGCGTTCGTCTGTTCAATGCTCTGATGTGCCTTATCGATGGCAAGGCCAAGCGTGCGCATGATCTTGTCCGGATTGTGGAAGCCCATGCTGTTTTCTGCAGCTACCCAATCCCAGTACCACTGAGCTTCGCGCACGAGCTGGCGCGGCTGAGCAAGCTGCTCGTCCGTAGCGCCGGCATCCATGGCGGCCTTGATCGTCAGATGTGCCTGAGCGACCGTCTGGCCGGCAATGCGCTGCAGTTTGAAGGTGTTGTCGCCAATCGTCTGTACGCGCGCCTTGAGCGTCTCTGCGCTCTCGTCATGGCACTTGAGGCAGGATTCTTCCGGCGTCTTCAGCGGATTCGTCATCCAGTGCGACGTGTATTTCTGGCCGTTCTCACGCATGTATGGCATATGGCAGTCGACGCAGGTCACACCGGCATCGGCATGAACGCTCGTTGCCCACGCCTCGAAGTCCGGATGCTGTGCCTTGAGCATCGGTGCCTTGGAGTCCGCATGGATCCAGTCCTGCGTAAAGCCGCCGGCCTGACCGGACTGATAGAACTGATACTCGGACTCCGCATCGAGTCCGTTGTCAAACGGATGGTTGACGCGGCCGTCTTCCTTCGTGAAGTAGTACTCATTGTGGCATTGTGCGCAGACATACGCGCGCTTGTCGTTATGCGACGCGTTGTTCACGTCAATGCCGCGGCGGGCCATCGAATCGATGAAGCCCTGCTGATAGACGCGGAGTTCCATCGTCTCAGGATCGTGACAGGTCGAGCAGCCGAACCACTGGTCGTCCTCGATTGGGCCCATGGCTTCCTCGATTGGCTTGGATGCATAGTCCCAGCCGCTCTGCTTGTAATAGACATCATACATATACGAGCTCTTGCAGGTGATGCAGTTGCCCTTCTGACCGGGCAGGCGCTTCGTATTCTTGAAATCCTCACCTGCATACGTGTGGCCGCGGTCGTCATCGTACTGGATGGCGAACTTGTAGCCTTTGAAGTTCTCGAGCATCTCCGGCTGTTCCGTCAGATGCGAATTTCCTTCCTGGGCACCGCCGTATCCCGTCGGCGACGGCGAGGTATCATTGTTCTTCATGAACGAGTTGTACTCCAGCGGATAGGCTTCCTTGTAGGCTTCCTTGCCGAGCTGCTTCTCCTGGGGAATCTTGGCGAGCTTGACGCTGTTGTCGTTGGGTGCCGCCGTGATGCGAACCACGACAAAACCGAAGAAGACAACACAGACCGCTGCGATTCCGGCTATGATCTTCTGTAGCTTACTCAACTTTTATCCCCCCTTCGAGATGATTCGAGCCATGTGCGATGCTGCTGTGACACTTGAGGCAGTCGCCGCCGGTATCCATGCTGACACCGACATCGGCATGGACATTGCCCATCGTCGTCTGATGGCAGCGCAGGCAGTTGTCATTAACCGTCTGCCGCCCATCTGCCGATATCTTGATGTTCGCCGGATAGTCGCGGAGCACTTCATGATACGTATCAATCATGCCCGTGCGGCCTTTCTCAAACATGTAGTGCACGACATTGTCGTGCGGCAGGTGGCAGTCCGTGCATTCCAGCGCGCGATGTGAAGACATCGCGAAGGTCGCCGCCTCCTTGTCCATCGCATGGCACGATCCGCAGAACGCCGGCGATCCTGAGAAGGCCATTGCCGCTGAGCCGATGCCGCAGACCGCTACGCCGATGACGAAGCCGCCCGCCAGGCAGGCCAGCGTATGCTTCTGAAATAATTGCTTGAACTCCACTACAGTCTCCCTCCTCTGCTGCCCGATGCATGAGCACTGCCCACGCATGAGATATTTCGCTACTACTTCGCGATCCTGTAGAGCTCCAGATATTCCCTCCTAATCTACCTTGTTTTTTATTATTATATCATTAGCATAAAAAGAAAGGCGTTGCTGACGCAACGCCTTTCAGAATCTTTTCATATTTAATATTTATGAAACAGTGGTCTTATGATTTACCAGAGCCCAATGACATGCCACCAGAGCGAGCCAATGCCGAGCCAGATGACGAGATTGACCGTGACGATGATGAAGCCGAGCTTCCACCAGGTTCCCTGCGGCACGTAACCGGCACCGTAGAGGATTGGCGCTGCACCGCCGCCGTAATGCGTAAGCGGGATCATGATGTTCGAGAGGGCGGCAAAGGAAATCGCGGCGAGGAGCGGCGGCGTGCCGACGGCCACGGCCACGGCGAGGAAGGCCGCGTACATGGCGCCGATATGTGCCGAGACGCTTGCAAACGCATAGTGCGAATAGACGTAGATGAGCACGAGGATGATGAAGGCCATCAGCCAGCTCATGCCTGCACTCTGGATGGCGGCACCGGCCATATCGGCCACCACTTTGATGAAACCGGAGCTCGAGAGTGCACCGGCGAGAGCGATCAGCGCCCCCATCCAGAACATCGTGTTCCAGGCGCCCTTTTCCTGCAGGACATCCTGCCAGGTCAGTACGTTCGTCAGCAGCAGGACCGTGACAGCCAGCATGCCGATACCCGTCGCATTCATATGCGTCAGCGACGACGTGGCCCAGAGTGCCAGCGAACCGACGAAGACGGCCAGCACGATCTTCTCCATCCAGCTCATGGGGCCCATCTTCTCGAGTGCCTCCACAGCCATCTGTTTGGCGTGCGGCATCTCGTGGATCTCGGGCGGATAGAGCTTGTAGAGAAGATACGGCATCAGGAGCAGCGAGATCAGGCCCGGCACGATGGCGGCCATGGCCCAGGCGCTCCAGGTGATCTCGACTCCGATGGTCTTGGCGGCAAGCTCGACAGCCATCGGGTTGCCGGCCATCGCCGTCATGAACATCGCGCAGGTGATGGCATTGGCCTGATACTCAATCTGCATGATGTAGGCGCCGAATTTGCGCGCCGTGCCATCATCAGGCTCCGAGTGAAGTGCCGTCGACAGGCTGCGTATGATCGGGTAGATGATGCCGCCCGCACGGGCCGTGCTCGAAGGCGTGGCCGGCGAGATAACAAAATCCGAGAGCGTGATGGCATAGCCGAGCGTCAGACTCGATTTGCCGATGGCCTTGATGATGAGATACGCGATGCGGCTGCCGAGCCCGCTTTTGATAAAAGCCCTGGCCAGCAGGAACGCGCAGACAATGAGCCAAATCGTACTGTTGCCGTAGCCGGAGATCGCAACCTTGACGCTGACGACACCCAGCAGCGCGGCCACCGATACACCGATGAAGGCGACAGCGCCGATTGGCAGCGGCTGCAGGATAAACCCTGCGATGGTCGCCGCAAAGACGGCGAACAGATGCCAGGCAATCGGCGTAATCGCATCAGGATGCGGCAGAAACCAGATCACTGCACCGAGCAGGATGACGCCAGCCAGCTTTTTCTTTTGACTTGCATCCATTTTCATTCACCTCTTGTAAGTGCTCAGGCCTCTGCATAAGCAGCGTACTTGGCGAGTACGCGATCGCAGAATACCGGTGCAAGGCCGAGGTAGTTGTGCGGATCGAGCATGTAGTCGATTTCTTCTTCCGTGAAGGCGTCCTCGACTTCCTTCGTCTTCATGAGCACGTCCTTGAGCGGAATTTCCTTCTCATAGGCTTCCATGCAGGCATTATAGACAATGTGATGCGACGTCAGGCGGCCGAGCTTGCGGGCCAGATGCATCATGACGCACTCGCTCATCATGAGGCCCTTCTGGACGAAGAGGTTGCGCTCCATATGTTTTTCGTAGACGATGAGGTTCTCGAGGATGTACTTCGTCTTGTGCAGCGCCGTGGCCATGAGCTCGCAGGCGCGCGGGATGGCTTCCCACTCGGAGATGAAGCAGCCCCAGTCGCGCTCATTCTCCGAAACCATGCTCTCGACGACCGTCGGTGCGATGCCGCGGACGTTGCGCAGCAGAGCCAGGACATTCTCGAGCACGGCCGGATTGCGCTTGTGCGGCATCGTGGAGGAACCAACCTTGCCCATGAAGAACGGCTCCTCGAGCTCCAGGATCTCCGTGCGCTGCAGCGTGAAGATTTCATGTGCGATGCGGCCGAGCGTGCCGGCAAGCAGCGCGAGCATGCTGGCAAATTCCGCCTGATTGTCGCGCGCGACATGCCAGGCAATCGTCGGAACCTCGAGGCCCAGGATTTCGAACATGCGCTGCTGCGTCTCAAGGCCCTTCTCCGGCTGCGAAGCGAGCGTGCCGACGGCACCGGCCATCTCGCCGACGAAGACGCGTTTCTTCATGCCCTCGAGGCGCTCGATCTGGCGGCCCAGCTCGTCAGCCCAGACGGCTGCCTTGTAGCCGAACGTGATGGGGATGGCATGGACGACATGCGTGCGGCCGGCTTCCGGCGTATCGCGGTATTTCTTGACGAGCTTGAGGATGGCCTTGAGGCAGGCCTTGGCATCGCGCAGGATAATGTCATAGGCATCGCGCTCCAGGAGAACCATGCCCGTATCGACGATATCCTGGCTCGTCGCACCCCAGTGCACGAACTCACCGGCATGCTCCGGCAGGATCTTCTTGAAGGCATTCAGGAGCGGCACGATCGTGATGGAGCTCTTGTAGCCCTCACCGATGGACGGGATATCGATGAGATCAGCCTTGGCATATTTGACGATGATGTCGGCCTTCTCCTTCGGGATGACGCCGAGCTCACCCTGTGCCTGTGCCAGGGCCGCTTCCGTATCCAGCCATTTCTGTACCCAGGACTTCTCCGAGAAAACCGCATTCATTTCTTCCGTACCGAACAGGAAACCATGGATCTGGCTGTCGATGACCGTTGCTGACATGTTAAAAACCCCTTTCCAAATCGCCAGTCTTCCGCCCGCTTCTTCACGCGGGTCACTGGCTCATGCCTTTCTCTTTATCGGCCCCCTCATGGGGTCCGCTTCAATCTGTTTTTATCGTATCATCAAAGCCATGTTCAAGGGAAATAGGCTCATCTTATCAAAATATAACGCCAAAGGCACAGAAAAGCCTGCTTAAAGCAAAAATCCTTCATGCAGACCGGTATTTTGATAAATATTGAATATTGTTATTTTGTTTGTAAATCATTAAAATTTATCATATAAGTTCTCGTTATGATAAAACCTGAATTTCTTATGAGCCATCAGCAGGGCACCGGCCCGCTGATGCAGAAGTTTCCTTTAAAGAAACAAAAGAAGTTCCAGCAGAAAAGGAGGCATATCTTTGGAGATACGACAACTCGAATACTTCCTCATGGTGCGCGAGGCAGGCAGCTTCACGCGCGCGGCGGAACGGCTGTACGTCTCGCAGCCTGCCGTCACCAATGCCATCCGCAGCCTCGAGGAAGAGCTGGGCATCCAGCTCTTTGACCGCAGCCAGAAGCTTGCCACACTGACGGCGGAGGGACGCATCTTTGCCAGTCATGTGGAAAAGATCATGCATGGCATCACCACCACCGTCGAAGAGATCCATGCGCTCAAGAATCTGACAAGCGGCGTGCTGACGCTCGGGCTCACGCCGCTCGGCGGCATGCGCTCGATTGTCCACCAGCTGCAGGCCTATCACCTGGCCTTCCCCGATATCCAGATTGCCCTGCGGGAAGAAGATACTACCGGTCTGCAGCAGGCTCTGCTGGAAGACAAGATCGATCTCGCCATTTTCGCAGCGCCTGCTGGCAATTCGGCGCTTTCCAGCCTGGAACTCGCCACCGAGGAGCTCGTAATCTGCTGCAGCCGCCGTCATCCGTTGCACCGGCGCAACACGCTCGCACTCACGGACCTTGCCGGTGAAGAACTCATCCTGCTTCCCAAAAACTGCCTGTATCGCCAGAATATCATCGAGGCCTTCGAGCAGGCAGAGAGCCTGCCCCGCATCCTCTTCGAGGCGCAAAGCGTGCAGACAATCAAGGGCCTCGTCGCGGCGGGCTGCGGCATCTCGATCCTGCCGGAAAGCCTCGTGGAAGATGACGGCGAGCTGGCCACCATCCCCCTGGAGCCGCCGCTTTCCCTGACAAGCTCCGTCTTCTGGAAAACCGGCCATCATCTCTCCCATGCCGCCGAAGCATTTCTCGACCTGATCAAAAAAGGAGGCTCTCCTCATGCATAATCCCCGTCTGCTCGCTGTGGGCAGCAGCAAACTCGTCGCCCGCGAGATTGCGGGCATCACGCGCGCCCTGCTCGGCGGCTCTCTGCCGCTTCAAATCAAGCTGACCAGTGAAATCAAGGCGCCGTCCCCGGACACCTTCTACATCTGTGCCATCACGCAGGAGCCCTTCTTGCGCTGCGTGTTGCCCGAAAAACAGCTCTGCGTCTTCGATCTTCATCCGACGACGCGCTTTTTCCTCGATATCGCGAGGATCCCGGCCGGCGAAACAGTCTATGTCTTCAATAACCTCTATCCTTATACACAGCTGCTCATCCGGGAATGCCGGGAGCTCGGCATCGACAAGCTCGATTTCCGGCCGCTGGCCTTCGAGGAAATGCCGAAGGATGCACTCATGGAAGAACTGGAAAAAGCCCGCTGGCTCATCGGCGTGGAACCGTTCGTAGGCAAAGACCTGCTGCTCGCCTCCCCTTTCCGCGAGCATCTGCGCGAAGACCTCACGATCATCCCCGGCCATCGCACCGCCTCGGTCGCCTCGGCCAGCCATCTGCTGACCGGACTGGCCGAATACTTCCAGGAACACCTGAAAAAAGAGTACCGGCAGCTTTCATCTGCCACGCCCCTTTCGAACAGCCAGCAGCAGGAAGGCCTGCTGACGCTCGCCCGACAGACAACAAGGGCCATTCGTCTTCTGCAGATGGCCTCCCTCGAAGCCATCAAGCAGCAAATCGGCACCACCGCGGCTTCCCCCGAGGAAGCGATTCCTGCCTGTGACTGCAGCGCTGCAGCAGCGGACGAGATCTGCCAGAACATCGAGGAGCAGTTTGCCACGCTCTCGTATCTGACGGACCGGCTGCGCCGTCTGAGCGTACCGCAGCCAGACTGACAATATAGAATAGACAAAACAGGAGCTGCCGCTTTGGTGAACGGTTCACCAAAGCAGCAGCTCCTGTTCTTTTTTCAGCGCCGCACGGCCAGGAAACAGCCGGCTGTCACAGCCAGAGCGCCGAGCCAGAGCAGATAGATATACGGCTTCGAGCTGACCGATGCCGTAATGGGCTGGCTGGCCTCTTCCGCGGCCGAGGGCAGGATCTCGATGCGCGCCTGGTCATCATTGCCGGAAATACCCGTCAGGCGCAGCCTCTTCTCGCCGCCAAAGATGGGAATGGGTTCAGAGGTACCGCCATCCAGTGTCGCGAGGATCTGCGGCTTCGCATGCTCGACCTTCTCCCCGTCCGTGATGGAAATCTCCGCCGTCACGAGCATCTTGCCGCCCGGCTGATTTTCCATCGTCACATTCTCATAGCGGTAGGCAAAGCGGTCGTCCATGGCCATGCGCCCTTTCTTGAGCAGGAGTTCTTCCCGGCCCGTCGTGCGCGGCGGCGTCGGCGCGATGTAGATATCGCCCGTCAGCGTGTGCGCGATGGCCGGCTCGCGCGCGGCATCCTCACCATTCTTGTGGAGTTTCGTCAGAGCCAGGGCTTCCTCGCCGTCAACCAGGTAGCGGTAGTGCTTGGCCGTGCCGTCTTCGGCAAAGACCTGCCCCTCGTACGTCACCGTATAGCCCGCGAGCATCACGGAGTCGCCGGGAGCCAGTTCCTTCGTCAGCGACTGGCTGCCGCTGCCTGCGAGGACCATCGCGAAGAGAGCCAGGCTGACGCCTGCGTGTGCGATCATGCCGCCCGAGCCGAGCAGTCCGCGATGCGCGCTGTAAAAAGCCGTGCCGAAGGCAATGACCGCGACGGCTGAGAGCAGGATGGGCATCACTTCCCTAACGCCGACGAGCAGCGGGCAGACGAGGCCGATAACGGCCAGGACAGCCAGCAGCAGGCGCGGTCTTTCCCCTGTCTGCTGCTGCCAGCCGCACAGACAGGAGAGCGTCATGACAATGCACATGGCGATGGCCAGCGGCATCGTCGTCCGGACATAGAAGGTACTGTCAACGG
The DNA here is from genome assembly GCF_003458855.1 of Mitsuokella sp. AF21-1AC. Lineage (NCBI taxonomy): Bacteria > Bacillati > Bacillota > Negativicutes > Selenomonadales > Selenomonadaceae > Mitsuokella > Mitsuokella sp. AF21-1AC. The sequence continues at coordinate 23,634 of NZ_QRVW01000008.1, read as the reverse complement.
CAGCCGGCTGTCCGATGAGCTGTGTGAAGAGCGGCATGGACATGCCAAGGAAGATGATGGCCGCCAAGAAGACGAGGATCAGGGAACCGAGCAGCATCAGGAACTCCCGGCTGTCATGCGCCGGATACATGCTGCCCTGTGGCAGGCGTCCGGCCTTTACCGCCAGGAGGATCAGGGCGCCGACGAGCACGAGGGCATTGACGACGGCCAGCGTCATGCCGATGCTCGTGCCGCTGAAGGAATGCACGGAAAAATCGCCAAGGATGCCGCTGCGCGTCAGGAACGTGCCATAGATGACAAGCGAAAAAGCAAAGATGACGGCAAGATGCATGACGGAAAGTGCCGCCTGCCGCCGGCGCGCGACGTGCAGGATATGGAGGAAGACGCCAGCGAGCAGCCAGGGCACAAGCGAGGAATTCTCAACGGGGTCCCAGCCCCAGTAACCGCCCCAGCCGAGAACCTTATAAGCCCAGTAGCCGCCGATGAAAATGCCGGCACCGAGGAAAGCCCAGGAGACGAGCGCCCATTTGCGCGCACGCTCGAGCCAGGGGCCGGTGAACGCGCCGTCCAGCAGGGAACCCATGCAGTAAGAGAAGGGCACGGCAAACAGAGCATATCCCAGGAAGATGATGGGCGGATGAACGGCCATCCAGGGATCCTGCAACAGCGGATTGAGGCCCACGCCGTCCTGCATGACCACTTCTGCCGGCACGAACGGACTCTTGGCCAGCACGAGGATGGTCAGCAGGGCCTCGAGCAGCATATAGACCATGAGGCCCCGTTGCTCCATGCGGTGTTTCGTCACGAGCAGCAGCGCGGCGGCCGCGTGGATGAACAGCCAGAGCAAAAACGACCCCTGCTGGCCGGCCCAGAAAGCTGAAATCTTGTACATGAGCGGCAGATCTGTCGACGAATAGCTCGCCACATAGGCCACATCGAAGCGGTTGCCGAGGATCAGGGCCATGAGATAGGCACTGGCCATCAGGGCTGTCAGAAAAGAAAGACCGGCAAGAATGCGGCCGTAGCGCTCGCTCCCTTCGAGGCGCACGCCATAGACGAGGGCGGCGCACAGCGCAAAAAACAACGTCGCCGCCAGAGCAATGGTTCCAAGCATAGGCTTCTCCTTGTTTCAACGAATCAAACGATAATCACTGTTTCTGCTGTTCATATTTGGACGGACACTTGATGAGCAGCTTATCCGCCTCAAAAACGCCGTCTTTGGCTTTGCCGATGGCGACGATATGATGGGCCTCGTCAAACTGATCCGGTTTGGTGCCATGGTAGCGCACGGGCAGCGTCTCACCCGTCTCCTCATCCTGCAGCGTAAAGACGAAGCTGCCATCTTCCATATGAGGCGCCGGCGCTTCGGCTGCCAGCAGTCCCTTGACCTGCACACTGCTCGTCGCCGCCTTGGCCTCCGAGATGCCGACATACGGCGTCACGGAATCGGCAAAGCTCCAGCCCGCATAGCCCACAAAGGCCAGCAGCAGGATAATCAGCCATACCTTACGTTTCATGGGAATCCTCCTTTTTCCGGACTCCGCGCAGAAGCAGAGCCACATAGATGAGCGTCATATCAAGCAGCGATCCCAACAGCACCCGCAGCATGACGGAATCCATCTGGACCGTGCCGCTGCCGTTGATAACGGGCGACGGATGCAGCGAGAAGTAGAACCGCGGAATGATGAACACCAAGAACGGCACCGTCAGGAATGAGAACAGCGCGTAGACAGCCGCGACGCGGGCCCGGCGCCGCGGCTCCAGAATGACGGCGCGCAGCATGAGGTAGGCTGCATAGATGAGCAGCAGCACAAAGATCGTCGTCTGACGCGGATCCCAGTTCCAGTACGCACCCCAGGTCAGCTTGGAAAAAACGGCACCGCTCAGCGTGGCAAGCAGGACAAAGGCAAAGCCCAGGCGGGCGGACTGTGCACTGACCGCATCGGACCGTAGCTCCGGCCGCCTCAGGTAACGGCCGGCGTAAAAGGCACTGACCAGGAAGGCGAGCACGGACACCCAGGCGACGGGAATGTGGAAAAAGGCGATGCGCACGAGATTCCCGAGGCCCTCGGCCGGCGGCACCACGAAGAATACGGCATAGAGCAGAACCGCCGTCAGCGCCAGGATGACGGCCAGCAAGGCATATTCATTTCTCAAGATACTTCCCTTCCTTTCCAGTCCCCTAGTCTTCGTACCAGAGATAATCAAACAAGAGCGATGCGCCGACCGTCAGGATGAGGTCGTAGAGGATCATGCTGACGAGGTACGACAGGGAAGCGGTGCCATCCCCGAAGGCCGCTGCCGTCAAAGCAATGGCGGGAATGAACACCGGCAGGATAACCGGCAGCATCAGAATGGAAAACAGGCCGCTGTGCACGCTTGCTCCCACGAGCAGCGAAGCGATCAGAGTGCCCGCCGCCGCGATGCCCCAGATTCCGGCTGCCAGCGTTCCCAGAAGCAGGCCCGGCAAGGCGGCACTGCCATTCATGAAAATCAGGAACAGCGGCGTGATGAAGACGGCCAGGATCAGCAGGATAAACGCGGTATAGAGCATCTTGCCGAGCAGGATGGCCTGCGATGGCCCGTAAACCTTCAGGACCAGCAGGGTCCCGGCCATGTCCTCGTCGCCGAAGACCCGGTCTGCCCCCGCCAGAGATGAGAAAAACAGGACAACCCAGAAGAGTGCCGCGAGCAGACGCGGCTCCAGTACGCTGCCCTGCATGGCCAGGCTGATGCATGAGAGCGTCGTCAGCGCAAACAGGAACATGGCCGCCCAGGCAGCCTTGAAGCGCAGCCCGAGCGTGAGCTCCTTCCGGAATACCAGCTCAACGCCCTGAAAGATGGATCCGTTCATCGGCCATCCCCTCCTCCCGACCATCATTCGTCGCCAGAAAGACGAGCCGCCCCGCAGCGGCAGCCTGCCGCATCTCCCGCCGCACCAGGCTGCGCCCCGCTTCGTCAAGATTGGCGCCGGGCTCATCGAGCAGCCATACAGGCACATCCGAGGCGAGCAGGACGGCCAGCTTCAGGCGCTGCTGCATGCCCGTCGAGAATTCCCCCGCGGCAGAAGCGCGGACGGCGCGTTCCGGAAGCTCCACGCGCTCGAGGAGCTCCCGGAAGCGTTCGCGCGTCAGCCGGATCCCCCGGAGCCCCAGCAGAAAGCGGGCATTCTCCCAAGCGGTCAGCCGTGCGTAGAAGCGCAGTTCCGGCGTCACCATGGCCAGGCGGGCGCGAAGCTCCGCACGGCGCAGCTCCTTCCCGTCCTCTGTCACGCACACTGCGCCGGATGACGGCTGCAGCAGATGAGCAGCCAGCTTCAGCATCGTGGACTTGCCGCTGCCGTTGGCACCGGTCACCGCCGTGACCTGTCCGCCTGGCAGATCCCGGCTGACATGCTCGAAGATCGTCCGCCCGCGAAAGCGCTGCGTGACATCATCAAAGGTTATGTGCACCATGACCTCACCGTCTTTCTTCCATCTGCTCATCGTGGAATTCCATCCAGTCATCCTGGCATTCCAGAACACCCTGTGCCTTCATGAGGCCGATCTCGCGCGTCAGCGCACTGCGGTTGCATTCCAGCTCCTTCGCGAGCTGTACGCGCCCCGGCACTTTCACGCGCCTGCTGTGCTGGCGCTTGCTGCGCTGCAGCAGGTAGAGGATCAGCCGTTCCCGCAGGGTCTTCTGCGAGAGCAGCTCCAGCCGCTGCACCATCAGGATGTTCTTGCGGCTGAAAGCCACAAGGAGATTCCGCATGACGATGCCGTGAATCCTTCCCAGGCGAGGCCCGGCCGTCAGCAGCGCCGGATAGGGTACCCAGAGCACGAGGACATCGGATACCGCATCGATGGCCGTCGGACTCGCAAAATCCGGCAGGATGGCAGAAGAACAGCCAAACAGCGCGCCGCGCTCCAGCCGGTGCCCCACGCTCTCATTGCCGAAACGGTCTTCCGCAACGACCAGGGCTTCCCCCTCCGCGAGGATGCCAATCCGTTCGTTCTTCTCATACGCCTGCAGGATCCTCGCTCCCCGCTCATATCGCTTCACCACCGCACCGACCGCCTCGATGAAATGCTCCACCTCATCCGGCTTCAATCCCTGAAAGAACGGAAGCTCCTGCAAGCCAAGATCATAACTTCTCATGTCCTTCCCTCCAATTATTCAAATCGTTGCATTTGTCTGTATTATATCATCCAAACCGACAAATAGGTGTTGCTTCTGCAACCATACCGTGTATACAATACCACTTCTAAACAAAGTATAATAAAAAAACTGCTGCACGTCATATGCGTACAGCAGTTTCGGGCAAGAGCGACGATCAGCCGATCATCGTCTTGATATCGTTTTCAACGGTCGTGATGCCGCCGATACCGAAGTTCTCGACGAGAACCTTGGCGACATTCGGAGAGAGGAATGCCGGCAGCGTCGGTCCGAGATGGATATTCTTGACGCCGAGATGCAGCAGGGCCAGCAGGACGATGACGGCCTTCTGCTCATACCAGGCAATGTTGTAGACGATCGGCAGCTTGTTGACATCGTCAAGGCCGAAGACTTCCTTGAGCTTGAGGGCAATGAGTGCCAGGCTGTAGGAGTCGTTGCACTGACCGGCATCGAGAACGCGCGGGATGCCGCCGATATCGCCGAGATTCATCTTGATGTACTTGTACTTCGCGCAGCCAGCCGTTAAGATGACCGTATCCTTCGGCAGAGCCTTGGCGAACTCCGCATAGTACTCGCGGCTCTTCATGCGGCCGTCACAGCCGGCCATGACGACAAACTTCTTGATGGCACCGCTCTTGACAGCCTCGACGACCTTATCGGCCACAGCGAAGACCTGCTCATGAGCGAAACCGCCGACGATCTGGCCCTTTTCAAGTTCCTTCGGAGCCTGGCACTTCTTGGCCATCTCAATGATGGGGCTGAAGTCCTTCGTGCCGTCTGCCTTGGCCTCGATGTGCGGGCAGCCCGGGAAACCGACGGCACCCGTCGTGAATACGCGTGCTTTATAGGAATCCTTCGGCGGCACGAGGCAGTTCGTCGTCAGGAGGACCGGGCCGTTAAAGGCCTCGAACTCTTCCTTCTGCTTCCACCAGGCGTTGCCGTAGTTGCCTGCGAAGTGCTTGTAATGCTTGAACTTCGGATAGTAATGAGCCGGCAGCATCTCGCCGTGCGTGTAAACATCGACGCCCGTCCCCTCCGTCTGCTCAAGCAGCATCTCGAGGTCGCGCAGATCGTGGCCCGAGATCAGGATGCCCGGGTTCTGACGCACGCCGAGATCCACCGTCGTGACTTCCGGATTGCCGTAAGCCGTCGTGTTGGCCGTATCGAGCAGAGCCATGCCGTCGACACCGAACTTGCCCGTCTCGAGCGTCAGGGCCGTCAGCTGCTCAGCCGTCTGCGTATCGTCGAGCAGGCGCGCAAGAGCCGACTGCAAGAAGGCATCGATCTCCTCGTTCTCCTGCTGCAGGGCATTGGCATGCTTGACGTAAGCTGCCAAGCCCTTGAGGCCGTACGTAATGAGCTCGCGCAGGCTGCGGATATCCTCATTCTCTGTCGAGAGGACGCCGACCGTGCGGGCTTTGCTGTCGAAGTTCTCACGGCTGTCCTGCCAGAGTGCAGCAGCCGGCAGGCCTTCGCGGTCCGTGAGCTCTGCCAGGAGCTCATCCCTGCAGCGCATCGTCGTTTCAACAGCAGCCACGATGGCCTCGCGGTCAAAGTTGGCATTCGTGATCGTGATGAAGAGATTCTCCGTCACGCGGTGGTTGACATCACGCGAAACCGGCTTGCCCTCAGCGCGCAGGCGCGTCGTAACAGCCGACAGACCCTTCGTCACGTAGATGAGCAGATCCTGCATCAAAGCAACTTCCGGCTTCTTGCCGCAGACGCCTACCTGCGTGCAGCCCTTGCAACCAGCCGTTTCCTGGCACTGAAAGCAAAACATCTTGTTTTCCATCTTGAACTCTCCTTATATATCATACAAAATACGAATCAACCTGATGTCTCTATCATAGCAGGAGCAGCGGCATCATTCTGTAACAATTGTTACGCCGAGCAAAAAGAGCCCCCATCTTCTTCGAGATGAAGACGGGGACTCTGCTTTTTCAGCATGGTGCGATTGGTGAGAGTCGAACTCACGACCTGCCGCTTAGGAGGCGGACGCTCTATCCAACTGAGCTACAACCGCAACAATATATCTATTTTAGCAAATCTGACCGATATGTGCAAGCGGCCTTCCGATTTCACGCTTCCTCACTGGCCTGCTGCATCGCCCGCGCATTGGCAGTCGCATCCTCATGCGGGTCAAAGGCCTTGATGGCCCGGGCCTGCTGCATCTTGTTCTCGCAGAGGACGAGCTCGACGCGCTCGCCGAGCAGGCGCTTGGCCTGCTGGAAGGCCAGGCGGAAGTCCCGGCTCCACGAGATCATCACGTAGGCAGAAGCCAGGTCGCTGTGCGCGGCATTGACGAGCTCCCCGACCGACGGGCAGGAATCTTCACTGCCGTTGACGATGACGTGCACGCCGGCCTCCTGAAGTTCCCGTGCCTGCACCTTGTTCTCCGCGACGGCCAGCAGCGCAACTTTCATGAGTGCGCCGTGCGCGCCGAGCACATGGCTCTCGCTCATGTTCGTCACATGGAGGTTCTTGAGCGGCCCCCAGCCGACGGCCTGCTCAATGACCTTGCCGACATGATCCGTATGCAGATGAACTTCCACGCCTTTCTCATGACGCTCCACGAGCGCAAAGCTCGAATGCTCGCGCAGATGGCGCTCGAGAGCGGGGATATCGACACGCGTATTGAGCACCGTAAAGCGCACGCAATACGGGCGCACGAGGTCCTCGCGCGGGTCCTGCAGGCCCGGCTGTCCGGCCTCAAGCCCCAGGGACAGGCTGACGGCCGGCGAGACGAAGTTGCCGTCGAGTCCCTTGAGGCAGCCTGACAGGAAATTGAACATGATGCGAGCGCCGGCATCTTCATGGTCCACACGCTCAAGCGATGCCTCGCCGGCTTCAATGGCCGCCTGCAGGATCTCCGTGATGGGCAGGTTGGCGCGCACGGCATGGTAAGCCCCCTTGGCCACGGCCTTGGCAACCGTGATGATCGGGCGCTCCGGCTTCTCCGGCACGACGCGCTGCGCATAGAGGATGCCGTACTGGAAGGCCTTGCCGAACTCCGACGAAGTCGCATTGTACTTGCCCGACAGACCCTTGGACAGACCGCGGAACATCTGCGCGAGGACGATACCCGCGCTGCCGCGGGCTCCGAAGATGGCCGCCGTCGCCACACGGCGCGAGAGGCCGCCGATGCTGTCGTCCTTCGTCTCCGCCAGCGGCATGACAGCAGCGCCCATTGTCCGCAGGATATGCGTCCCGGGCAGATGCCCCGCTCCTTTGAGCCCGTTGATCTGTTCATATTCCAGCAAGAATTCACTGTAGGCGCCCGATACCATGCGCTTGAAATCGCTGCCCGTGATCACTTCACTATTTCTTGTCATATCTACCACACTCATTTCTTTCTACTGCCCCTGTAACCAAAGGCAGGATTCCGTTCTATAATATAATTCGCGATGAAAGGGAAATTACCTTTATTTCTGTTATATTTCTGTCAGAAAATCCTATTTTTTCTTCCCGCCGCCAAGAACAGGGAATCCCGGTCAAAAAAATAAAATTTTCCTTGCATGTCAAGGCAAAAACGGCTATCATAGATATATGTGTCAAAATCACATGATTCACGTGAACGTAATCCATCAGCATCAACCTATTGCATGGATTTCACTGAAGGATTTTCTGACTCGGAGGTGAACATCAAATGGCAGTACCAAAGCGCAAAACTTCCAAGGCCCGTCGCGATCAGCGCCGTGCAAACTGGAAATTGACGGCTCCGGGCTTCACGGCTTGCCCGCAGTGCCATGAGCCGAAAATGCCGCATCACGTATGCCCGGAATGCGGCTATTACGATGGCAAAGAAGTCATCAAGGCAGCAGAATAAGAGCACGAAGAAGGAGCTGCAGCGACGAGGTTTTCACTCGATGCTGCGGCTTCTTTTTCTTTCCTCAGATGACCGCCCCGCACATACAAAAAAGCCCTGCAGCGCACTGCAGAGCTTCATCGTCAAATGGCAGAGAGGGTGGGATTCGAACCCACGGTGGCTATTAACCACACTTGATTTCGAGTCAAGCACCTTCGACCACTCGGACACCTCTCCGTGTTCATTGAGAACATGAAGTATTATAACATACCTTTTTCGACTTGTAAAGCCATTTATTTTGATTTGTTCCGTCCACGCACCATCACATCCTGTTCAAAACAGCGTACAAAGAAGAAAGTCATTTTCTCCTAAAATAATAAATACTAGTTGACATGAACATAATTTCTGGGTAGAATAAATTAAACGATATAAATTATCCATTACCATTAAATTTTTAAGAAAGGTTTAGAAAGAGAAGGTGAATACCATGCTAAGCCCGATGGAACTGGCAGGCCGTCTGCGCGCAGCCGGCTTCAAGGTGACGCCGCAGCGTCTGGCTGTCTACAATATGCTTTCCCATACCAAGGTACATCCAAACGCTGACACCATCTACAAGGAGCTGCAGCCCCTCTACCCCACGATGAGTTTGGCCACGGTCTACAAGGCCCTTTCCATTCTCTGCGATCTGGGACTTGCCCAGGAGCTCAACGTTGGCGAGGATGCATTCCGCTACGATGCGGATACGAGCCATCACCCGCATGTCCGCTGCACGAAATGCGGCCGCGTCGATGATGTCCCTGCCCTCAAGACGGAAGGCGTATACCAGGAAGTCACGCGTGAAACCGGTTATGCACTTACCGACCATCAGATCTATTTCTTCGGCGTTTGCCCGGAATGCCAGGAAAAACAGCAGCAGCATATGCATGCCATGCATTGAACAAATGATGCATCCCTCGATAAAAGAAAGGCGCTTCCAAGAAAATGGAAACGCCTTTCTTTTATGATGTCAATGCCCGAAAATGAGCATGTCAGGCATCAGCTGCCGCCTTGCGGCGTCTGAGCTGCAGGAAGAGGATGATGAGGAACAGGACGAAACCCGCAGCATCCGTTATGTAGCCCGGCTTGATCATCATCAGACCGCCCGCGACGAGCACAAGGCGTTCAAGCAGGCTGCAGTCGTCCGCCAGATAGCCGATGAGCGCCGACGATACGGCGATCATGCCGATGAGCGCGGTCAGTGTCGTCATGATGAGGTTGAACGCCGTCGCATCCACCATCAGGAGGACCGGCGACAGGACAAACATGTACGGGATAATAAAGGCTGCTATGGCCAGCTTCGAGGCGTTGATGCCGGTCTTCAGCGGATCGCCGCCCGCAATGCCGGCACCGGCGAAGGCTGCGAGAGCCACTGGCGGCGTGACATCGGCGATGATGCCGAAGTAGAAGACGAACATATGTGCACAGAGTACCGGCACGCCCATCTGCACGAGCGCCGGCGCAGCAATCGTCGACGTGATGACGTAGTTGGCCGTCGTCGGCACGCCCATGCCGAGGACAATGGCCGTGATCATCGTAAAGAACATCGTCGGCAACAGCAGGCCGCCCGAGAGATCAAGCAGGCCGGAAGCGAGCTTGAGGCCCACGCCCGTCTTCGTGACGACGCCGATGACGATACCGGCCGCCGCACACGCGACGAGTACAGACAGGACATTACGCGCGCCCTTGTCGAGGCCCTTGACGATCTCAATGGGCTTCATGCGTGTCGATTTGCGCAGGGCCGAGCAGACAATGGAGAGCACGATGGCCACGAGAGCGGCGCGCATCGGCGTATAGCCGGCGACCAGGAGGTAGACGATGACAATGAGCGGCAGAGCCAGATGGCCGCGTTCGCGCAAGATGACGCCGAATTTCGGCAGATCCTTGCGCGGGATGCCCTTGAGGTTGCTGCGCTTGGCTTCAAAGTGAACGCCGAGCCATACGCCGGCAAAATAGAGGAAAGCCGGTACGATGGCGGCCTTGACGATATCGATGTACGGCACGCCGATGAACTCCGCCATCAGGAAGGCCGCAGCGCCCATGACCGGCGGCATCAGCTGGCCGCCGGTCGAAGCGGCTGCCTCGACAGCGCCGGCAAAGTTCTTGTGGTAACCGAGTTTCTTCATCATCGGAATGGTCAGAGAGCCTGTTCCCACGACATTGGCAACCGAGCTGCCCGAGACGGTACCCATGAGTCCGGAGGACAGAACGGCAACCTTGGCCGGGCCGCCGCTAGCCCAGCCAGCCACGGCATTCGCGAGGTCGATGAAGAATTTGCCGAGGCCCGTCGATTCCAGATAGGCGCCGAACAGGATGAAGAGAAAGATGAAGGTCGAGGAAACGCCGAGCGGGATGCCGAAGACGCCTTCTGTCGTGAAGTAGAGATGACCGACGAGCTGCTCCAGCGTCAGGCCGCGATGCGCAAGCACCCCCGGCATGTAAGGGCCGGCAAATGCATAGGCGATGAAAGCCAGAACCACGCAGACCATCGGCAGGCCGACGATGCGGCGCGCCGCCTCGATGACGAGCAGGATGCCGAGCGTGCCGACGACGAGGTCGGTGCTGGAAACCATGCCCGAGCGCAGGACAAGCTGGCGGTACTCAATGACGATATACGCCGGCGTTGCCGCGCCTAAAATGGCCAGCAGCAAATCAAACGGATGCAGCTTATGACGCGACCAGGATTTGCGCGTCGGATACAAGAGATAGACAAGCGTGAGGCCGAAACCCAGGTGGACAGCACGCTGGAGCTGTGCATCGAGCACGCCGAACGTGGCCGTATAGAGCTGGAACACCGAAAACACGATAGCAATGGCCGAAACAATCTTGGCCATGAGGCCCGTATACATCATGGTATCGGATTCCTTGTCGTATTTCTTAAGGATGTCCTCGGGTGTGGATGCTGGTTTGTTTTTATCGGGTTTATCTGTCATATGGATACCATCCCTTCCTGAATGCGTCAGCCGCACAGAGCACGGTAAAGCGGCGCGATGTAAAGATCGATGCGCGTGCCGGGTGCATACCGTTCATACAGCCGGTATTCCCTGCCCGCGACCGTCAGGGTGAGTTTCGTCCCGACTCCGGTACGCAGCTGGAGTGACGGGAAATGACGATGCATGTGATCGAATACATAATAATCCCCTTCCTGCCGGAACGCCCCTTCTTCCGCAAGGAAGGGCAGGCCGACGCCAAACGACTGGTATTTCGTCGAAAGCAGGTCAAAGCCATCGCGTTTCTCGTTCACTTCCAGATTTTCCAGCACCGGCGTCTTCTGCACCGAATGGATGAAGTGAATGGAAAACGGCAGCTCCGGGCGTGCCTCCACGAGAGCCACCCGCTCGCCGGCTGCCGAGACGACAAAGCAGGGCGTCAGCAGCACGTCGAGCAGCCCGAAGCAGATACCCAGCAGGCAGAGTACAATCGGAATGCGAGCATTGCGCAGCAAAAAATCACCATCTTCAACCAGAAAGAGACTTCCCGCCATCGCCCCATGCGCACCTGCGCGAGAAGCTTCCCCGCAACGAGTGCCGGGCCGCCGCTCCGCTCAGAAGAACTGCTGCCGGAGCCATGGAAGGAAGTCTCTATCCCATCATGAAACAAAATCTGTGTTGGCAGCGGCAAAGGAGCCGCTCTTGTCACCGGTCAGATGACGTTCATTCCTCATTCCTTGAAGAACTTCTCTGCGCCGGCATTCATATCGAGGGACATGCCCTTCATGGCGCCCTCTTTCGTGATGAGCTTGCCGACGGAATGTGCTGCCTGGAGGCGGTCAAGGTTCGTGAAGAGCGCCTTGGCAATTTCATAACCCAGCTTATCGTCCACCTTATCGGATGCAACGAGCATAGCCATGACCGAGATGGTCGGGACATCCTCATCAAAGCCGGCATACGTGCCAGCCGGTACCGTCGTCTTCGTGTAGAACGGATACTTGGCAATCAAAGCATCAGCCTTGTCCGCATCCACAGGCAGCAGGCGAATCTTGTTCTGCGAAGCAATATCCTGTACGGAGGAAGTCGGATAGCCAGCCGTCAGGAATGCGGCATCGACGTTGCCATCCTTGAGGGCGCTGGCGCCTTCCGCAAAGGACAGGTACTGGACATCGATATCGTCATAGGTGATGCCATATGCCTCGAGGATCTGGCGGGCATTGGCCTCTGCACCGGAGCCTGCCGCACCGACAGCTACGCGCTTGCCCTTGAGGTCCGCGATGCTCTTGATACCGGCCTTATCAAGCGTGACAAACTGGCAGGTTTCCGGGTACAGCGTCGCGATGCCGCGGATATTGTCGACCTTCTTGTCCTTGAACATCTCCGTGCCGTGAACGGCATAATACGTGATATCATTCTGGACAATGGCCAGGTCGACAGAACCATCCTTGAGCATGTTGATGTTCGCCACCGTGGCGCCGGTACTCTGCGCACTGGCGTTCATGCCTTCAATATCCTTGTTGAGGATTTCCGCCATCGCACCGCCAATCGGATAGTACGTACCAGCCGTACCGCCCGTGGCGATATTGAGGAATTTCTTCTGTGAACTTTCGCTGCCACAGCCTGCAAGCATGGCAACACTGAGGACTGCTATGATACCCACAGCCAACATTTTGGTGAATGCATGTAACTTCATCGAAAACGCCCCCACTCTCATACAAACATGTATTAACAAATATATTACGTATAAGAGTATAACATAGATTATATACAGTAATCAAGCCATTGAAAAAGAATACATGTAATTATGTAATGTTTATCTGTATACAAAACACAAAAGGAGCCTTATCCCTTCTGCGGGAAAAGGCTCCTTTGCCTGAAAACCGATGGCTGCACAGCTTTTCCTGTGCGGCTCATGAATGTCATCAGCCGATCTTGGCCGTATGGATGACCTCGTAGCCCTTGGCCTCAATCTTCTTCTTCACGTCATCGACATCGGGAATATCGCCGCGGACGACGATTTCATACTTGCCGTACGGCTGACGGCAGGTCACGAGGCTGTCGATAGAAAGGCCGCACTCTGTGAAGATGCCGGCAATATCGTGAACGACGCCGATCTTGTTGTCGACGAGCAGCGTCAGGCGCGTCTTGCCCTCCTGCAGGCCCATGACATCAACAAACGTCTTGAAGATATCCGTCTCCGTGATGACGCCCACAACCGTGCCGACTTTAGAGACAACCGGCAGACCGCCGATTTTATGCTTGTACATGATGAGCGCCGCTTCCTCGATGGTGGCGTCCTCATCGACCGAAATGACCGGTGTCTGCATGACATCCGAGATCTTGAGCTTTGCGAGGAGCGACCGCTCCTCATAGCGCGAGAGCGTCGTGGCCGGCGACGGCATCACGCGCATGAGGTCCTTGTCGGAAAGGAAGCCCACGAGCTTGCCATTCTCCACGACCGGCAGGCGGCGGAAATGCCCCTTCCGCATCGCGGAAGCCGCTTCGTCCACTGTCGTATCCGGCGTTACCGTCACCGGGTTCTTCGCCATGCGATTTGCTACAAACATCACTTCATCCCCCTTACATCCTTTGCCTGTGCTTTGCCGAAATACTTCGCTGCCAGCACGGGAAAATCCTGCCATGACTGCGGATCAGCCACCCAGATAAGCCTTGCGGACATCCTCGCTCGCAGCGAGTTCCTGCGCTGCACCGGACAGGGTAATGCGTCCCGTCTCGAGCACATACGCGCGGTTGGCAATCGAAAGCGCCATATTCGCATTCTGCTCAACGAGCAATACGGTCGTGCCGCTCTTGTTGATGTCCTCGATGATGTGGAAGATTTCCTTGATGAGCAGCGGCGCGAGCCCCATGGAGGGCTCATCGAGCAGCAGGAGCTTCGGACGGCTCATGAGCGCACGGCCCATCGCGAGCATCTGCTGCTCGCCGCCTGACAGCGTGCCGGCCGACTGATTCCTGCGTTCCGCAAGGCGCGGGAAGAGCTCAAAAACCGTCTTGAGATCCTTTTGGATGCCTGCCTTGTCCTTGCGTACAAAGGCACCGAGATCCAGATTCTCCATGACGGTCATCTCCGCAAAGACGCGGCGTCCTTCCGGCACCTGCGAGATGCCCTCGCGGACAATCTGATGAGCCGGCACGCCGGCGATATTCTTCCCCATGAACGTGATGGAGCCGTTCTTCGGCTTCAGGAGGCCCGAGATTGTGCGCAGTGTCGTCGACTTGCCGGCGCCGTTGGCACCGATGAGCGTCACGATCTCGCCCTGATTGACCTCGAGGCTGATGCCCTTGAGTGCATGGATGGCACCGTAGTATACATCGATGTTATCTATTTTCAGCATAGGTTCTGCCATATACATACCTGCTTTCCGTACTTTTCACCTGATGGACGGCGTCATTCGCCGCCCAGATAAGCCCGGATGACCTCCGGATTCTGCTTGATCTCGTCCGGCGTCCCCTGCGCGATGACCTCGCCGTACTCCAGCACATAGATGCGCTCGCAGATGCCCATGACGAGACTCATATCATGCTCGATGAGCAGGATGGTCAGGCCGAATTCATGGCGGATCCAGCGGATCATATCCATGAGTTCCTTCGTCTCCTGCGGGTTCATGCCGGCAGCCGGCTCGTCAAGCAGCAGGAGCTTCGGCTTGGCCGCGAGTGCGCGGGCGATCTCGAGGCGGCGCTGTGCACCGTACGGGAGGTTCTTCGCCACTTCATTCGCTTTATCCTCCAGATGGAAAATCTTGAGCAGTTTAAAGCTCTCCTCCTCGATGGCCTCCTCCTCGCGGAAGTAGCGCCCGATGCGCAGCACGGATTCAATCAGTCCGTATTTGACATGGTAATGGAAGGCAATCTTGACATTCTCCAAGACCGTGAGCTCAGAGAACAGGCGGATGTTCTGGAAGGTACGCGCGATGCCGCGCTGCGTGACCTGGTACGGCTTGAGGCCGACGATGCTCCTGCCCTCGAAGGAAATGTTGCCCGAGGTCGGCTGATAAACGCCGGTCAGCATGTTGAACACAGTCGTCTTGCCCGCGCCGTTCGGCCCGATGAGGCCGACGAGCTCGCCGCGGTTGAGACGCAGATTGAAGTCAGACACAGCCTTGAGGCCGCCGAAAACCTCCGAAACGTTTTCGGCGAGCAGGATTTCATTCATATCACTCATGCGGCGTGCCTCCTTTCTTGAAGATACGGCGGAAGATGCCCATATTCGTGACTTCCATGTAGCCGAAGAGGCCCTGCGGACGATAGAACATCAGAAGAATCAGCGCGATGGCGTAGATAATCATGCGGAACTCCGGCCAGCTCGCAAGGGCCGCCGAAATGAACGTGACGACGAAAGCACCGGCAATCGAGCCCGTGATTGAGCCGAGACCGCCCATGACAACCATGATGAGGTAATTGAAGGTCTGCATGAAGGTGAATGATGACGGACTGATGATATAGAAGCAGTGCGCGAAGAGTCCGCCCGCCACACCGGCAAACGCCGCGCCGATCGTAAAGGCCATGACCTTGTACTTTGTCGTATTGACGCCCATGGATTCTGCCGCGATCTCATTCTCGCGGATGGCCAGGCAGGCGCGGCCATGGTTTGAGTTGACGAAGTTCTTGATGAAGAACAGCGTGAACAGCATGATGAAGAATACCCAGGCAAACGTCGTGTTGTGCGGGATGCCCTTGAAGCCGGCTGCACCGCCGACATACTGGATGTTCATGATGACGATGCGGATGATCTCGCCGAGGCCGAGCGTCGCGATGGCCAGATAATCGCCGCGCAGGCGCAGGGTCGGAATGCCGACGAGGAAGCCCAGGAAGCCGGCTGCAATGCCGCCGGCAATCAGCGCGAGGCCGAACGGCACATGGAAATTCGTCGTGAGCACGACGCCGACGTAGGCACCGACGGCCATGAAGCCGGCGTGGCCGAGTGAGAACTGGCCCGTATAGCCATTGATGAGGTTGAGGCTCGCGGCCAGGATGATGTTGATGCCGATGATGAGCAGGTTGAGCTGCCAGAAGGAACTCAGGATGCGTTCCGTGATCATTCCCTGCAGCACGGCAAACAGAACCAGGGAAAGGGCGAGCATGATCAGATCATTTTTACGTAAGTACTTCATATGCTCCCCTCCTTACACTTTTTCTTTCGTGTTCTTGCCGAAGATGCCCGTCGGGCGGACCAGGAGCACGAGGATCAGGATGGCGAAAGCCGCGGCATCGCGGAACGTCGAGGAGATGAAGCCCGAGACGAACGCTTCGACGACGCCGAGAATCAAACCGCCGACCACGGCGCCCGGCAGGATGCCGATGCCGCCGAGGACAGCCGCGACAAAGGCCTTGAGGCCCGGCATGATGCCCATGAGCGGATCGATGGAATTGTAGTAGATGCCGACGAGGACACCGGCGACAGCTGCGAGCGCCGAACCAATGCCGAACGTAATCGAGATGATGCGGTCCGAATTGATGCCCATGAGCTCGGCCGTCTCCGTATCGAAGGAGGCTGCGCGCATGGCTTTGCCCGTCTTCGTCCGCTGGACGATGTACGTCAGGATGACCATGAGAACGGCCGTGATGCCGAGGATCAGCATCTGCTGACCGTTGATGACGATGCCGCCGAGGGAATCGATCGTCACGGCGACATCGCCGAACATCGCGGGGAACGTGCGCGGCGTCGGCGAAACGAAATACATCGTCGTGTACTCCAGGAAGAACGAGACGCCGATGGCCGTGATGAGCACGGAGATGCGCGGTGCATGGCGCAGCGGCTTATAGGCCAGCCGCTCGACCAGCATGCCGAGCGCGCCCGTAACGACGAGCGAGATGAGCAGTGACGGCACGATTGAGAGATGTGCCTGTGTGATGGCAAAGAAACCGATGTAAGCGCCCACCATGTAGATATCGCCATGGGCGAAGTTGATGAGCTTGATAATACCGTAAATCATCGTATAGCCTAACGCAATGAGGGCGTAGATGCTCCCGAGCGATATGCCGTTGATGAGCTGCTGCAAGACTTGATGCAAGACTTCCATAGAGAGCTCCTTCCATACAGATGGCAAGAGGCCGCATTCCTGCGGCCCCCTTCTATTCGCTGTTCCTTACTCTTCCGGCATGATCTTGGCAACCATTACGCGATCGCCATTCTTGTTCTCCAGGATGACGGCCTGCTTGATCGGGTTGTGGTTCTTGTCCATCGTGATGGTACCCGTACCGACCTTGAGGTCCTTCGTCTCCTCGAGAGCCTTCTGGATCTTCTCCGGATCTGCGCTGCCTGCACGCTTGATGGCATCGGCAAGCATCTTGCCGGCATCATAGCCGAGAGCAGCGAATACATTCGGCATATGACCGTACTTCTTCTGGAATGCTTCCACGAACGGTTTTACGGATTCATCCTTATCGGAGTAATGAGTGCTGAAATACGTGTTGTTCAGGGCATCGGCACCGGCAATATCCGTTACTTTCGAATCATCCCAGCCATCCGTGCCGAGGATCGGGCTCGTGATACCGAGCTCGCGGGCCTGTTTGACGATCTTGCCGACCTCTTCATAATAAGCCGGAACGAAGATGACATCGGCATTCGCCGTCTTGATCTTCGTCAGCGTGGCCTTGAAATCCTGGTCCTTGGCGAGGAAGGCTTCTTCCATGACGACTTTGCCGCCGGCAGCCTCAAACTTCTCCTTGAAGACCTTGCCGAGGCTCTTGGAGTAATCCGTGCTGTTGTCGACGTAGATGACAGCCGTCTTGGCCTTGAGGTTCTCGATGGCAAACTTCGCCATGACCGTGCCCTGCTGCGGGTCGATGAAGCAGCTGCGGAACACGAACGGCTTAACCTGACCATTCTCTACCGTGACATCCGGGCTCGTGGCATCCGGCGCGATGATGGGGACCTTGTTATCCGTCGCCACCTGAGACTCGGCAATGACGTTAGCCGTGACAGCCGGGCCTACGAGAACCGAAACCTTATCGTCCGAGATCAGCTTCGTTGCCGCATTGACGGCCTCAGAAGCCTCTGACTTGTTGTCGGCCGTGACGAGCGTGATCTTCTTGCCGTCCACACCGCCGGCATCGTTGATCTCGTCGATGGCGAGCTTCAAGCCGTCGAGTGTCGCACTGCCGTAGTTGGCGACGTTGCCGGTCATCTCGAAGTTCGCACCGACTTTGATCTCATTGCTATCCGATTGGCTGCCGCAGCCTGCCAGCACGCCGCCCATCAGCATCGTGCCGATGAACACGCTGGCGAGTTTCAAGCTTTTCTTGCTGAAATTCATACGGATTCCTCCCTTTTGCTTTCCCAAATCTCTATTGCATTTCCATGCGATGCATTCATTATAGTTTACACCTTTACAATAGTCAATAGCTTGTATTAAAAAATTGCACCGATACGCCTATTTTGTTTTTCTAAAACGGACTTTCCTCGTATTCCATGCGAACTTGTATCGTTGAAACGGAAAAAATATATGAAAAGTACGCGAATTAAAGCATAAGTTTACAATTTAACTGTATACTCGTACAGTCTCGCACATGCAAAAGAGCA
Organism: Mitsuokella sp. AF21-1AC; assembly: GCF_003458855.1. NCBI lineage: Bacteria > Bacillati > Bacillota > Negativicutes > Selenomonadales > Selenomonadaceae > Mitsuokella > Mitsuokella sp. AF21-1AC. Next base: position 5,162 of record NZ_QRVW01000008.1, on the reverse strand, counting down.
CGGCCAAACGCCGTGCTCCATTCCGTAAGGGAATCAATCCCTTATATATACTTCCAGATCTTGTCTACCAAAGCTCAATGCTTCTTCATGTGTGTCGAATGCCACATCGATGCGGTTTCCCTGGATGGCCCAGCCGATATCTTCAGCTACAGCCTCCCCGTAACCGGGGATATAGACATGTGTCCCGAGCGGGATCACACTGGGATCCACTGCGATGACCCCGTAGCGAACGCGTGTCCCCGAGGCTGTATAGCTCGAATTGCCAGGGTCTTCGGCACTGTAGGCCGTCGCGTTCACATAGATCACGCGGCTGCCGCCGCGGCTCGCCAGGCCCTCTTCGGGACCGTCGTATTCCTCGCCGCCCGAAAGCACCCAATACGTGCCGTTGCCGCAGATGCCATCCGTATCCAGCCCATTGGCCTTCTGGAACGCCTTGATGGCGGCCACTGTCCTGGCGCCGCAAATGCCGTCAGCACTGTCATCGAGCCAGCCCTGCTCGATGAGCAGCGTCTGCACCCGGCGCACAGCCTGACCACGCGAGCCCTGTTTGACGAGAATCGAAGAAGCGAATGCTTCTGTCGTAAAGGAGAGCAGGGTAAGGGTCACCAGAAGAACCATGGAAAAAAACCATCGATTATGCAAGTGAAAACACCTCTCTCTGAATATCCACTCAAAAGCACATCTATCTATGACATATCTACTCCATCATTTTACCATAACAGACAAGCGTCCGTCAAAAAGGCCTATTTTACGAGATGGAGCCCCGTCGGCTGGGAAGGCGGCTCTTGAGGGCTTTCCTCCTGTATGGACTCAGAAGACTGTGGGGACTGACTCTTGCGCCCATGGTAGCAGACGTTCAGCAGGATGCCCATCGACGCCATCGTGACGATCAGGGATGAACCGCCGTAACTGATGAACGGCAGCGGGACACCGACGACCGGGAAGGCGCCGCTGACCATGAAGAGATTGCCGACAGCCTGGCCGACGACGAGCAGCATGATGCCAATGGTCAGGATCTGCCCATAGAGATCCTGGGCACGGCTTGCGATGTAATAGCAGCAGATGGTCAGCAGGAAGAACATCAGGATGACCATGAAGACGCCGATGTAGCCATGCTCCTGGGCGAAGATGGCAAAGGCGAAGTCCGTGTGGGCCTCCGGCAGGTATTCATACTTGCTGACGCCCGTGCCGAGCCCCATTCCCCAGAAACCGCCCGAGCCGATAGTCGACATGGACTGGACCGCCTGATAGCCTACGCCCTGCGCATCGCTCCAGGGGTCATACGTTACGCGCACACGCTCCAGGCGATAGGGCTGCGAGGCAATCAGGGTGGGGATCACGACGAGAGCGCCGAGCAGCAGGAATTTGAGATATTTCCACGGAATGCCGACAGTAAAGGCCATGAGAAACGGCACACCAAAGACGATGCAGGCCGTGCCCATGTCCGGCTCAAGCTCGACGAGTCCTGCCACGACGGCCATCAGGATGTACGGGCCGCTCCAGACCTTGATGGTCCTTCCTGCCTTGACCTGAACCGAAAGGTAGTTGGCCGCCACGAAGATGCCGAGAAGCTTGGCGAACTCAGCTGGCTGGAAACTGAAGCCACCGACGGACAGCCAGCGCCGTGCACCATTGACCACATTTCCCAGGAACAAGACGGCTATCAGAGAAGCAACGACAAACGCCAAGAACCAGGGCAGCCATTTGCGCCAGCGGTGATAATTGATCCGGCTGCAGACAAAGCAGATGGGGATGCCGATGAGCAGCCAGATGACATGGCGAAGCAGGAAATAATACGGATTGCTGTATTCCGTAGCCGCCTTGACAAAGCTCGAGCTGAACACATTGATGGTTCCCAGCAGGAGCAGCACGGCCATGATCACAATAACCGGTTCTGCCTCGTTGCTCCAGAGGGTTTTCCGGATACGCATCAAAAAGCCTCCTTATGAGAAGTCAATCAAAGATGACTTCGCAGCGATTGATCTTCTCGCCGAAGCCGCTGAACTTGCGTTCGTATTCCGTCATGATATTGTCCGGACGGTCTTCCGCGTGCAGGTCAAAGGAAACATCCTGGACGCGCAGGCCGGCCTCCTCGAACTGCTCCAGCGAAAAATCAAAGAGCGGGCGATTGTCGGTCTTGAAGTGCAGCTCTCCGCCTTTCTTGAGGAGCTGACGGTATTTCTCGAGGAAGCCGACATGCGTGAGACGGCGCTTCGCATGGCGCTTCTTCGGCCAGGGATCACAGAAATTGATGTAGAAGCGGTCTACCTCGCCCGGTGCAAAGATATCCTCGATGTGATTGATGTCAAAGACCAGCAGGCGAACATTCTTGAGTTCCTTTTCCGCGACCTTCTTCGCAGCAGAATACAGGACATCCTGCTGCATCTCAATGCCGATGTAATTGTTTTCCGGGTGACGTTCAGCCAGCTGGCTGATGAAATCGCCCTTGCCCGTGCCGAGCTCGACGTGGAGCGGGGCCTGGCGGCCAAAGATCTCCGCCCACTTGCCCTTCTTCTCCTCGCCGATTTCCTGGTCACGGCTCACGACAAAATCATCGAATTCATGGATGGCCTCATCGACCCATGGCTTTCTTCTTAAACGCACAGTCTGATCTCCTTATTTCTTCTCGAGATTGTATTTCTTCAGATAACGGTAGAGCGTCACGCGGCTGACATTCAGCAGGTTGGCGAGACGGCTGACATTGCCGCCCGCTGCCTGCCAGGCCTTGACGAATACATCCTTATCCTCTTTCCACTTGTTGTCCGGCTTCACATCACCCATGAGGCTGATGTCCTCGGGTGCGATGGTATCCTTCGTCGTATTGAAGAAGGCGTACTCCAGCACGCTCTGAAGCTGCTTGATGTTGCCCGGCCAGTCGTAATTGCGCAGGACATCGTCCGTCTCCTTGAGGATGCGTTTGGGCTTCATCTGATGCTGCTCGGCAAGCTCGGCGACGATGTGCTCGGCGAGCTTCGGGATGTCCTCGCGGCGGCTCCTGAGAGGCGGTACGCGCACGACGCTCTTCGAGACGATCTCGTAGAGTTCGGGGGCAAAGAGGCCGCGCTCCGTCAAGCGCTTGAGATCGCTGTCACAGGCCGCGATGATGCGCACATCGATATCGCGGTAGACGTTCTCGCCGATGCGGCGCGTCCTGCCCGTCTTGAGGGCATTGGCCAGCTCGACGGCGATGTTCTTCGGCATCTTCTCGATCTCATCGAGGAACAGCGTGCCGCCCGAAGCGAGCTCAAGGCGTCCCTGATGGCTGACCTCCGGACTCATCATGACGCCGAAGAGCTCCTGCTCGAGAAGCTCCGGCGTCGTATCGCCGCAGCGCAGCGAGATGAGCGGGCCTGCCGCACGCGGGCTGGCCTGATGGATGCCGTGTGCCATGCGCTGCTTGCCGGTCCCCGCCTCACCCTGGATGAGGATGTGGTGCTTGTTCTTGGCTACGCGGGCAGCCTTGGCGCGCACGCTGGCAAAGGTCGTGCCCTCGCCCACCATCGAACTCAGGCTGTATTTGGCCGTATAGCCTGCCGCATGGGCCACGAGCGTGCGCAGGTCCTCAATCGGCATCGATACGACGACCACCGATTCGACCGCGCGGTCGGCATCGCGCTCGAGCGGCACGACCGTCGTGATGTCCTCATACGTCTTCTTCGGCGTGATCCACGTCACTTCCTTGTTGTACGAAGGCACACCGTTGAAGCCCTTGTAGATGGGCGTATGCTGATAATTCATGATGACGTCGTTGAGATTGGACGTATACTTCTTGTCGCCGTCCTTCTTCGCACCGATGCCCTCGAGGCGCGTATGGCCGAGCTCGTTGGCGTAAGCCACCTCGCCGCCCGGCATGACGTGGTAGACGGCAAACGGCGTCGCGTCGAGGATGGCCTCTTCAGCCTTGATGCGAATGGACTCCGTCAGATGCTGCTCGAGTGCGTTCTTCATCGTATAGAGCAGCGCGATGATGGCATCCTGCGGCAGCGGCACCTGCTCCATCGACACCAGCGTGATGATGTAGTGGAATTCGCCGTTGACCTTGATGGGCGCCGAGCACGCATCACCGAGCTGGCACTCCTTGATCCACATCTCCGGACCGAACATCCAGAACGCCGTCTGATGTGCATAGGCCACGCTGATGCTCGACGTGCCCACATCCTCGATGCCGACGCGCACGCCCTCGATCTCGCCCGGCGTCATCTGGTAGAACGGCAGCGAATAGCTCTTGAGCACGCGGCATTCCGCATCGATGAGCAGCAGCGACAGATTGTACTCCTGGAAAAACTCACGGATTTCCTCGCTCAATTTGCCCAGATAGTCAATGGCATCCTGATGCTTCTTCTGCAGGGCGGCAAACTCCTCCTTTGCCATCTTGCGCGTCACGTCCATCGTCTTCGTGCCAATGCCGAGCTCCCTGCTCTTGAGCCACGATTCTGCCACCCAGGGATGCACGTTCGGGTCAAGCACTCCCTCTTCGACAAATTTCTTATAGTAGCCTTCCAGCTTGCTCCTGCTGCGATGTTCCCGGATCATAAAAATCCCTCCAACTCTTTTATTAGAACCACAAACGGTCTGCTTTGCGAAATATCGTATCTTTTATTTTAACAAGCATCGTTGACACCTGCAATTCTTTTTGCAAAAAAGTTTACAAAAATGTATAATATGGAGTGATTACATGTAAAGAAAGATAGGTGTACCGTTATGGCAAATCAGTACAAAAAATTGCAAAAAAAGCTGTATTCCCAGAAAAATTCGTCAAAAAAGACCCCCGAGCCCAAGGTTGGCAAGGATTACATGCTGTTGATTTTAATTATCTTCACTGTTTTTGTGGGGATTGCCGGCTGGTCGCAACTTGATGTCATGAATCGTTCCATGTACGCTTTGCTGACGATTTCACTGTCTCTGACTTATATCCGCCGTCACGCCAAGCTCAGTGAAACCATGCAAGTCATCGTGGAACGGACCAGTCTGGTTTGTCTTGGTTGTGCTGTTATAGTCTTTTTCGTTGTTCTGTATCAGCAGTTCTTCGGGTAAACAATACCTCCGCCTTCCCAACATGTCAAAAAGCTGTCACATCTTCCGGATGATGACAGCTTTTTTCATTCCATATTTTCCCAACAGAAAAAGGGGCTGTGACAAAATGTAAAATCATTTTGTCCACA